>SVRL01000036.1 GCA_015064845.1 Oscillospiraceae bacterium
CCGCAGTACAGCCGCAAGACAGGTTACTTCCACACGTTATACGCTGACACCCGAGCAGAACGGCGAACCCTGCAACCGTCAGTTTTATCTCGTGGAAAACGGCAAGCAGATTTTTTATTCCGCAGACGTACATACCAATGTAAAAACCGCCGTTTGCCGTCATTCTCACAACTATTCCGAAATGACGTATGAAACGGAATGCGGACTTAAAATCGTCAGAACCATTTTCATTCTTCCGCAGGAAGAGGGTATGCCCGAAGCAGTGGAAGCGCAGCACGTTACCGTAGAAAATCTGACCGACTGCGACAGAAAACTGAAAATCGTATTTACGGGCATGTTTGGCTTGGCAACACCCGAATCCATTATGAGCGATACCGTTTATGCGAGCGTAACGTGGGAAAGCAGTGTTCTTTGTATGGAAGGGAAACCTGCCGTTGTTTCTCCCAGTCCGTTCCCGCAATATCTCAAACCCTTGAAACGCTTTGCCATCGTTCTGGCAAACGGAGAAACCATGGATGAATATACGGCAAATTATATGGATTTCATTGGAAACGGCACTTTGGAAAAACCGCAGAACGTGGCACATCTTGCTTGTGCGCCCGTAACGAAAATCGTTCCTTTCTTTGCGGTTGGTAAAAAAATCAACGTTCCTGCCAAGAGTACGGTTGCGGCAGATAGCTTTGTCGGTATGACCATTACCAGGGGCGGAAAAGACGATGTTCTTGACGGTATGCTTCATCAGTTGATTGAAAAATATAAAAATCCCGAAGAAACGGTTCGCTCTTTGCAGAAAGTGAAGGATTTCTCCGCGAAATATGCAAGCTTCCTGAAAGTGAAATCCGACGATGCCGATTTCGACGCTTACGTTAACAATAATCTGCCGTTCCAGGTATATTATCAATCTTACGTTTCCCGTTCTTTTGCGTGGACACAGAAATCTTACCGCGAAATCGGTTTCCGTGAAATTCAGGATATGTTTGCTTCTCTCTACTATATCATCGGTATGGGCGAGGACGGTTTGGCGCGTGAAATGCTCGGTAACTGGATTTCCAATGTTCATGAAATGGGTTATGCAAACCATAACTTCTATCAGAGCGGTAAAGAACCGGGTATGTGTTCCGATGACGGTTTGTGGCTGATTCAGGCAATTTACCGTTACGTTTCCCTCACGGGCGATACTTCTTTCCTTTCCGCAGAATTTCCGATTGCAAGCTCCGAAAAGACGAGAAGCGTTTTGGATACCTTGCTTGCCATCGTTACTTACAGCGGTAAAATTTCCATTGGTGCGCACGGACTTCCTTTGCTTGATAAAGCCGACTGGAATGACTGCCTGAAGCTTGACGATGATTGGATTAACGGTCCCGAAAAAGAAAAACGCTATATGGCTCAGCTTGAAGCAGACGGCACCGAATACGGTGTTCCTTTCAAGAGCGAATATTCCGAAAGCGTGATGAACGCATTCCTTTTGAAGATTGCATACGATCAGTTGGCAACCATGATTTCGTTGCTCGGCAATGCCGCGCTTTCCGATGAAATGAAAGCTCTTTCTGCTGCTTTGGCAGACCGTGTTCAGGAGCATTGCTGGAAAGGCGACTTCTTTGCAAGAGCGCTTGTCGGCGGTGTGCGCGAAGGCGGTTATACTTATCTCGGCGCGGGCGGCGACGGTCTTTCCACAGATGAAAATATCGACGGCTCTTACTTCCTCAACGCTTGCAGCTGGTCTATTCTTGCAGGTGTGGCTACGGATGAACAGATTCGTATCATGCTTGACAGAATTAAAAAATATCTCGTTACCCCTGCCGGCATTAAGCTTTGCACGCCTTGCGACCTCGGCAAATTGGCAAACGGAACGGCTTCCGGCTCTTATTTCCCCGGCGACAGAGAAAACGGCGGCGTATTCAAACACGCGGCAATGATGGCGGCTTCTGCTTTCTTCAAAGCTTCCAAGACCGTTTCCGATGCGGAATTGGCAAAAGACCTGGCGGATATGGCATTTTTTGCGATGGATACCGTTTATCCCTATAAGACGATGGAACATCCTTATTTCACAAAGGGTAATCCCCGTTTCTGCACACAGTACAACAACAGCATTACGGGCGAAAATATCGGTCCCATGCTTTCGGGTACGGCAAGCTGGCTGAACCTTACTTTGATGGAAATGCTCGGTATGGAATATCAGGGCGAAAATATCGCGTTCTCTCCGATTCTGGAGGATGGTATGACCAATATTTCTTATACCGTAACTACGGGTAAGACAGTCATCCACGTTCATGTCCGTAAAAACGAAGGTTATGCGCGTGTCAGCGATACGACAACCTTTACTTTGGACGGCGTTCCGTTTAACGGCGCAATCAAACGCCCCGATGACGGTAAAGAACATTTCGTTGAAATTGTAATTTGATAGAGTAAAAATACCCCCTCCGCACGGATAAAAGTCCGAGTAGAGGGGGAATTTTTATTGATTCAAGATAGCTTCAAGCTCTTTAACCGATACATCAAAATCCAATTCAAGCAATTCCTTACTTTCTTTTGTTAGGCAAAAATAAGCACGCAATCGTTTCATATGAAATTCAATGTCATTTTGATTGTTTTGATATAATTCGCTGCCTTCTATCTTCTGGAGTTTAAATACCATTTCATCAAATTTTTCTTTTCGTGTCATGTGATTTTCCTTTTGTAATGTTTTATTTTTTTGATAGATGATGTAATTTGACTTAATTTGATTCTCGATATTCTTTAATTGCGCGTTGTACGCCGCTTCCTCCGAATTGATATATTTGATAATCACCATAATAAACACCCACATTTTCGTAAACATCAGCTTCTTGAATATTATAAGATGTTACCTTATACCATTCGACTCCGTAGCCGCCAAAGCCATTTTGAGCTCTTATTTTCAAAAGAAAAAAATCACAGTCAAAAGGATTGTAATTAGAATCAGGATAAGCAACCTTCATTACTTCTACGGAATTTGGATTTTTAAATGAATTCAAATTATTCAACAACCACCTTGCGGCATAGTATTCATATGTGCAAACATAATCTGTTCCGCATTCAGATTTGAGATATTCCATGTATGGTACAACATTGACAGTAAGAATTCCCTTTTTGTTGTTCGCAATAATCTCCAATGTGGCTTCTCCGATTTTGTTTCCAAATACCAATTTATCATTTTCAAATTTGACAATAGCTTCATCTGATGAAATAACTTGGAATTCTGTAGTGTTAGAAATTCCGTTTGCCTCGAAATCGACAAATGGACTAAGACCGCAAACGTAACCCTTGTAAGTAGTTAATGTAGTTTCTTTCATAATTAAAGGTTCATATTTGTTACATGCGCACAGTGATCCTAAAATTAAAAGTGTCAAAAGACAGTAGATGATTTTTCGAAAAGTTTTCATCTTTAGTTCTCCCAGATTTTAATATTGGTTTGTTTTTGATATATAATTTTGCATACTGAATTTTTTGGAGTTTAGCTACTATTTCGTCAAATTTTTCTCGTTATGATATGTTCCTTGAATAAATTTTATCCGAAATTCTTAAAACCGTAATGCGCGGGCGTTAGATTGTGTTCGCTTTTTGCAAGCAATTCGGCTAATACATCTAAACTGTTTTT
Organism: Oscillospiraceae bacterium; assembly: GCA_015064845.1. Taxonomy (GTDB): domain Bacteria; phylum Bacillota; class Clostridia; order Oscillospirales; family CAG-272; genus QALR01. The sequence continues at coordinate 3,617 of SVRL01000036.1, forward strand.
TAACATATCTGAAGCTTGTACAGCACAAGTTGTGGCATCGGAGGAATAAGTGAATGTGGAATTATTATATGCTAAAGCAGTTGTTTCAACAGCGAAGCTGGATGCATATATTTGTCCGGAAATTCTATCGCTTCGCATACTAGAAAAACCATAGTTTTTATAAAACTTCCATTCGTACTTTTGCATCGACACGCTATACTGAGGCATCAATAAATAAAAAGAATCTTGGTTATAAAGATCACTAGGATCATTGTACTTAAAAATATCAATGGTACATTTTTCCGTACTATCCAAAAAACGAATATAAATTGCATCACTTCCTATGCTTGGTATAGTGCTTTTGTATTCATAACAGTCATCAGTTTTGCAGCCATAGGTCTTTATTAAATGGACTAATTCCTCGTAGTAATCAAGACCGCAAACAGAACATTTTCCATTTTTGGAATCATGATCGCCTTTTTTTCCTTCGGTTTCACCACATTCCGTGCAAGTTGCAGGCTTAAGGCAAGTTGCTTTACTAAATGAGTGTTGATGTGCTGTGGTTTGTTGAGAACAAGAAATCATGTTGATTGCAAATGTAAGTAACAAAATAAAGCTTAGAAGTTTTTTCATAGAAGTCTCCTTTTAAAAAGTTATTTGGGAATAAATTTCCCTATATAAACACATTATATATCTTTAAAATCCATTTGTCAATAGAAATATATCTTTTTATTCCGTAAAAGTACATATATAGAGAGTTATAATATATACAATAAGGCGGTGATGGATATGGATTATATAGAATTTTTTTACAAGCGATTGGTAGAATTGCGTTTGCAAAAGGGTGTTTCTGCGAGAGATATGAGTTTATCCTTGGGGCAGAGTGAAAGTTATATCAACAAAATTGAAAACAAACGAACACTTCCATCGTTTACGGGTTTTATTTATATTTGCGAATATTTTAATGTTACGCCACAGGAATTTTTTAATGAAAATGTTTCTTTTCCGCAAAAAACAAAAGAGTTAGTTTCTGAATTTGAACAGTTATCTCCCAAATATGCAGATCATGTTTTGCAGATTATAAAAGATTTGAATACAAAATGAAAAATCCCACCCTCTCGGTTTCCGAAAGAGTGGGAAAATTTATTTTGTGTTAACGTGAGTTCGATGATAAGAAAAACGGGAGTTTACGCGTATAAAAAGTTGCTGAAATTTCTGTCAGTATGCAAAAGAATGCCACGCACCGTCATTCTTGGAGCACAGACTGCCTTTGGCAGTCCGTTAAATAGAATCCCATCGCAAAACCGAACTAACTTTTAAAAGAATCTTATCTTTTTCTATGAGATTCTATCGGGACTGTGTCCCTCCAGAATGACAGCAAAAAGGGACACTTTCTCTAAGACACAATGCTTTTCAAACTTTTTATTATGTTAAACACTCATTTACCTTTCTCTCGAACTCTCGTTGTGTTACAGTAACAAAATGAATAAAACAATTGAAATCGCACTTGCCGTTCCGAAGCCGAGAAAAAAGCTTGGCAGAGAAAACGGCAGGCGTTTTCTTTTTTTGCCTGTTCGGTATTCGGTAATGATACGATTGGCTTCCTTGAGAATATCGCCGCTTTTCACGTCGCGCGGAAGATCGCCTTTCAGAATAATAAATGCTTCATCGATGTAATCACAGGCAAGCCCTTTCAGAATGACAAGATTTTTTTTGAATTCTTTGATAATCATTCGGTGTTCCTTTCCTCGCTTTTTTTAGGAGTATTGACGGGAGGTAAGGGAGATATTCAAAGAATATGGAAATGATTTCAGGAGGTTCAATGATTTTTTATTCAGATAACGGGAATTTAGGAGAATGTAGAATTGCGCTAAACTCGCTTGTCAACGAAAAGACAAACGTCACGCACCGTCATTCTGGAGCGCACAGACTGCCTTTGGCAGTCCGTTAGTGAAACGGAGCGTAACACACATGTATGTGTGTGGAATCACCATCGCAAATCCTAACTAATTTTTAAAAGAATCTTATCTTTTGCCATGAGATTCTATCGGGGCATCGCTGTAAGCCCCTCCAGAATGACAGCAAAAAGGGACGCTTTTTCTATAGACAGAATATTTTTCAAAGTTTTTTATTACACTAAATAATCATTTATCATTCCATTGCACTTGAAATTACAGGGTAAAGCAAAGAAAAATCCACCATTTCAGATGATCCGAAATGGTGGGAAAATTTTTGTTGTGGATAGCGTTAGTTTACCTTGAATGGATAAGAAACAGCTTCGCTTTTTGCGCCCCAAGAATCATATGCGGTCAAAATGACTTCGTAATCTGCGGGGGTAAGATTGCCGAGATGACAAGCGAGCATATCTTTCATCTCCGATGGCGTTCTCACGCGATAGAAATCGGAAAGAATATTGAATGTTTTTACGGTTTCGCCCGATTTTTTGAATTCCATCGTATAATGGTGCGCAAAAGTGTCGTCTTTAGCGGCGCCGAATTCAATGATCACGTTTCGGTTTCCTTCTTCATCGGGTTCACTTATCACTGCTTTGATCTCATCGGAAATGATGGGAGCAGGATTATTTTCGGGGAATCCTCTGTCTTTTCCGTAAGCGGTCAAGTGAGAACCGTCAGCGGTCGGATGGGAGATTTCCCAAGGTGTATCAATGGCAGTTTGGTTATAGAAGTCCATACGGTTGAGACGCATATTGCCGTTTTCATCGATCTGACAGATCAGACCTTGCGAAAATTCGAATTTGTCATTCATGGTTGTTAAAGAAGCCATGTTTTCATAATTGCCGTCCTCAATTGCCATATAACTGACGGAACCGCAACCAACGGAAGTGAATGAGGTTTGCATAATACTGCGGGGATCGTTAAGAGGAAAGTGCAGATGTCCGCCGAAAACGATGACTTGATTATATTTGGAAAGAATCTCGGTCAGATCGCTCGTTACCCACATATCTTTGAGCGTGGAACCGGGTTCTCTGCCGAGCGTACTTCCGTATATGGTATCATAAATCATGGGATGTGTCAGAATGATGACGTAAGCATTCGGATTTTCAGAGGTGATCTGCGCAAGCGTTTTGTCCAGCCAATCTTTTGTTGCTTGCGTATAGGAAACCTCTGTATATGTAACGGGGAGAAGCGTAATGATGTGATAACCGTTTACCACGCAATGACGGTTGCCTTCCGTTTCCAGAATCGTTTGATCCACGTCTTTCAGAAAATAATCGGGACCAAGCATGGAATTGAGTATATCGGCGTATTGCTTCGAGTGTTCGCTCCAATGGACGTCGTGATTGCCGACAGCAAAGATCATGGGCATTTCTTTGGGGTCGAAAACGCTTTCATAAACGTCTTTATAAACATAAATCTGTTCGTATTTGCCGCCGTAGCCGCCCGCATTGATCAGATCTCCGACTGTGAGAATGGCATTGACACCAAAATCTTTGATTTGTGTAAGCGCGTTTTTGAAGAATTTTTTATCACGGCCTGCATTGTCGTTTCCGATATGAACGTCGCTGATAGCGGCAAAAGTGAAAACGATCTTGCTTTCGTCGAATTTTTTGATAGAATCTTGTTTTTCCATAAGAATTTCCTTTCCGCTTTATGAAAAGCGAGCAATTTCAAATGGGTATTACCCACTTTTATTATACCAATTTTTATGCCTTTCAGCAAGTTTTTTTCGGAAAAGCAGTTGATAAATTTTATTGGGCGGTTTTATTGCTTTTTTACAAAAAATCCCACCGTCAGAATTTTCTGAACAGTGGGATTTTTTTGATGTTTGAAGACTTTTTTTGTAAATTTGTTTAGCTTACGGTGAATTTATGGGAAATTGATTCGCTTGCGGCGCCCCAGGAGTCATATGCAGTCAAAACAACTTCATAATCGCCGGCAGAAAGCGGACCGATATTGCAAGTGAGCGTATCGCTCATATCCGCGGGGGATTTTACGCGATAGAAATCGGAAAGAATATTGAATGTTTTCAAAGTTTTTTCCGCTCTCTTGAATTCCATCGTATAGTGGTGTGCAAAAGTATCATCTTGTGCCGCGCCGAATTTGATGGCAACGCTCTTTCTGGTACCACTGGTCGTAATGACGGCTTCGATCTGTTCGGAAATGACGGGAGCCTGATTCTTTTCGGCAGAACCTCTGTCTTTTCCGTAAGCGGTCAGGTGAGAACCGTCGGCAGTCGGATGAGAAATTTCCCAAGGGGTATCAATGGTGGTTTTGTTGTAGAAGTCCATGCGGGTAATGCGCATATTGCCGTTTTCGTCGATCTGGCAAATAAGCCCCTGAGAAAATTCATTTTTATCTTTCATGGTTGTTGCAGAAGCCATGTTTTCATATTTGCCGTCTTCGATTGCCATGTAGTTGACGGAACCGCAACCGAGAGAGGTGAAAGAGGTCTGCATGATGGTGCGGGGATCGTTGATCGGGAAGTGCAGATGTCCGCCGAACGTGATGACCTGATTGTATTTGGAAATGATGTCTGTCAGGTCGCTGGTTGCCCACATATCGGTCAGGGTTGTGCCGGGTTCTCTGCCGAGGGTACTTCCGTATACGGTATCGTAAATCATGGGGTGAGTCAGAACGATGACGTAAGAGTTGGGATCTTCGGCTGTGATCTGCGCCAATGTCTGATCGAGCCATGTTTTTGTTCCCTGTGTGTAGGAAACGTTGGTGGATGTAACGGGGAGGAGCGTGAGAATGTGATAACCGTTGATTACACAATGACGGTTTCCTTCTGCAGCAAGAATATTTTGGTCAATGTCTTTCAAAAAGTAGTTAGCGCCGAGCATATCATTCTGTTTTGCTGCAACGGCTTTTGCGGTGTTGTCCCATTTGAGGTCATGGTTGCCGGGGGTGTGGATCATGGGTGTTACCGTAGGATCGAATACGGTTTCATAAATCTTTTTATATTCAAGCATCAAAGCATCGTTGCCGCCGTAGCCGCTTCCTTCAAAAAGGTCACCGACAGCAAAAATGGCATCGATGCCGTCCGTGTCGTTTTTTGCGGCAAATTCTTTGATTTGCTGAAGCGCGTTTTTGAATTTGTTTTCTTCAATATCGGAAGTATTGTTTCCGAGATGAATGTCGCTGATTGCGGCAAAAGAGAAAACGATTTTGTTTTCATCGAAGATTTTGGTGGGGTCGGGCGTATTTGCCGGAGGCGTTTGTTCGGAAGAACTGCTGCTTTCGGAGGATGCTGTGGTGTTTTCGGGGGGTGTGTTGTTGCAAGCGACAAGACTGAACGTCAGAATCGCGGCAAGAAGAAGCGCAAGAATTTTTTTCATAATGTTTCCTTTCCGCTTGTCAAAAGCGAGTATTCATTATCTTAATTATATCAATTTTTTTGACTTTCGGCAAGTGGTTTTCGGAAGCGGTGTTGATGAATTTCATCGGGTGGTTTTGGTGTTTTTTAACAAAAGAAAAGAATTTGCAGAATAAAATAAAAATCCACCCTCTCGGATTTCTCCGAAAGGGTGGGAAAATTTTTGTCTTTATTGAGTTCCGCCGTCGCGGTAATTTCAAACTTTGTCAAAATTCAGATACGGCGGCAACAGGGTGCAGGCACAGCCTGCTTATTTGGAAGCTTCTTCGATAGCAACTGCAACAGCAACATGTCATCACATCAACTGTAACCAGTTGATGTAACCATGGGGTTGTTTATTTATTTGCTTCCTCAATAGCTACAGCAACTGCTACGGTCATACCTACCATAGGATTATTGCCGGCGCCGATGAGACCCATCATTTCAACGTGAGCGGGAACGGAGGAAGAACCTGCGAACTGCGCGTCGGAGTGCATACGACCCATAGTGTCGGTCATACCGTAAGAGGAAGGACCAGCAGCCATGTTATCGGGGTGGAGGGTACGGCCTGTACCGCCGCCGGAAGCAACGGAGAAGTAGCTTACGCCGTTTTCAATCGCCCATTTCTTGTAAGTACCTGCAACGGGGTGCTGGAATCTGGTGGGGTTGGTGGAGTTACCGGTGATGGAAACACCAACGTTTTCGAGCTTCATGATTGCAACGCCTTCGGGAACGTTGTCGGAACCGTAGCATTTAACGTCTGCGCGGGGACCCTTGGAGTAGGGAGTTTCCTTAACAACGGTAACTTCTTCGGTGTTGTTATCAAAAGCAGTCTGAACGTAAGTAAAGCCGTTGATTCTGGAAATAATCATAGCAGCATCTTTGCCGAGACCGTTGAGGATAACGCGGAGGGGTTTTACACGAACCTTGTTAGCGTTGAGAGCGATTTTGATCGCGCCTTCAGCAGCAGCGAAGGATTCGTGGCCTGCGAGGAAGCAGAAGCATTCTGTTTCTTCGGAAAGGAGCATTTTGCCGAGGTTACCGTGGCCGAGACCTACTTTACGGTTTTCAGCAACGGAGCCGGGAATACAGAAAGCCTGAAGACCGATACCGATAGCGGCAGCAGCGTCAGCAGCTTTGGTGCAACCCTTTTTGATTGCGATAGCAGCGCCTACAGTGTAAGCCCACTTTGCGTTTTCAAATGCGATAGGCTGAGTTTCTTCAACGATCTTATAAGGATCAATACCCTTTGCGTCGCAAATTTCTTTGCATTCGTCGATGGAAGAAATGCCATATTCGTTAAGAACTGCGAGGATCTTCGCCTCACGTCTTTCGTAACCTTCAAATTTAGCCATGTTCTGTTACCTCCTTACTGCTTTCTGGGATCGATATAACGAGCAGCATCCGCAAATCTACCGTAAGTACCTTTGGATTTTTCGTATGCTTCGTTGGGTTCCATGCCTTTTTTGATGAAGTCGGTCATCTTGCCGAGGGATACGAATTCGTAACCGATAACCTGGTCGTCTTCATCGAGAGCCATTCTTGTGCAGTAGCCTTCGGTCATTTCGAGGTAACGAACGCCTTTTGCTTTTGTACCGTACATGGTACCAACCATGGAACGAGCGCCTTTACCAAGGTCTTCCATGCCTGCACCGATAACGAGACCGCCTTCGGAGAAAGCAGACTGTGTACGGCCGTAAACGATCTGAAGGAAGAGTTCTCTCATTGCTGTGTTGATTGCATCGCAAACAAGGTCAGTGTTGAGAGCTTCGAGAATGGTTTTGCCGGGAAGAATTTCAGCAGCCATTGCCGCAGAGTGAGTCATACCGGAGCAACCGATGGTTTCAACGAGAGCTTCTTCGATGATACCGTCTTTTACGTTGAGGGAAAGTTTGCAAGCGCCCTGCTGGGGTGCGCACCAACCGATACCGTGTGTGTAACCGGAAATATCGGTGATCTGTTTTGCCTGAATCCATTTGCCTTCTTCGGGAAGCGGAGCGGGACCGTGATTGGGACCCTTTGCTACGCAACACATGGATTCAACTTCATGGGAATAAACGAGTTCTGCCATGGGTGTGTTCTCCTTTACTTTTAGAAAAATTTTTAATTACTGAAAAATTTGCTCAAATCGATGCCATCAATCAACGAACGATGGAACCGTAAACAACGCCGGAAGCGCCTGCCGCATTGGATTCATCGGTATCGATGTGCATTGCGGGGGCATAGCTGGAGGAAACGCGGACAACAACGCCGTCAAAAATCAAAGGACGCGCGGTGTCGAGCTGAACTTTAACGATTTCCTTATCGGTAACGCCGAGATCAGCAGCCGTTTCGGGTGTGAGGTGGATGTGTCTCTGTGCGGCGATTACGCCTTCTGTCAAGGTAACGGAACCGCAAGGACCAACGAGTGTGCAAGCGCCGGAGCCTTTGATGTCGCCGGATTCGCGGACGGGAGCTTTTACGCCGATGGATCTTGCATCGGTCAAAGAAATTTCAACCTGAGATTCCTTTCTTGCAGGACCGAGAACGGACATTTTAAGAGAACCCTTTTCGCCTTGAACGGTTACTTTTTCTTCACAAGCGAACTGACCGGGCTGGCTGAGCATTTTCTTTACGGTAAGCTGGTGGCCTGCGCCGAAAAGAATGTCAATGTGCTCTGCGGAAAGATGGAGATGTCTTGCGGAAGTTTCAACAAGAATTTTGTTTTCCATTGGTATATTCTCACTTTCTCGACGGAAACCGTCGTATGATATTGTATTGTGATGGATTCCGTTCCCAAACGGTGCGCGTATTTTCACAGGTGGATAGAAAAAACGGGGAACGTCGGGAAACGGAAATGATCCGTAATTATATTATAACGCATTTTTGCGCGATTGTCAAATGGAAGTTTGCATTTTCCGTGCTATGTTATGTAATTTATGAGAACAAAAGAGAAATTTTTTCTTCTTTTTCCATAATAAATTGCAAATGGGCTTCCAGACCGCACGCTTGCGTGATGGAAAGCAGTTCTTTCGTGCTTTTTGCGTTTTGAATTTGCAGGGCGTATTTTTCGGTTTGCGGCAAAAGGGAGGGCGCGGTTTTTTTCATGGAGTGCAGTGCTTGCAGACAGGATTCGATATAAAAATTCATCTGCAAACGACTTCGGTCTTCAGGTTCTGCCAGAAAATGACGGTATACGATATCCAGAAGCGCGTACGCTTCTTCGCGTAAACGGGAGAGATTTTTCGGCGTATAATTTTCCCATTTTTGCTCTTCCAGAAATTTTTTAAAGGAAGCGGGAATACGGGAAGCGTAGGGTTCTTCCAGATTGCCGATGATATAATGAACTTCTGCAAGTGATTTTTTGTGCTCCTGACGTTCTTTTTCTTTTTGCGGGTCTTTTTCCACACCGCTTAAATTTTTCAAATTTCCTCGGATTCTTTGCGCATCGGCTTTTTCCTCTTCCGATAGACCGTTTGACAAGAGTTTCAGAATTTCAGAAAAATTTTCCGTCATGGCATCGTCGTTCATGAAAAAACCTCCTTCGAGCCGAAATGATATTAACATTACTATTATAAATGATTTTTTCTTGCTTGTAAATGATTAGAGCGCAATTTTTTTGTAAAAAATATAAGATATTGTAAATTTTCAAAAAAGGAGACTGATTGATCCATGTTTTCCATGAAAAACCATGTGGGGGAACTGCCCACGCTCCCGTCTTCCGTTTCGGAATCCGAAAAAGCGGGAACGATTCTTGCGGAAAAGGACGGCGTGGTCTTATCCTGTCTGACCGTGATCGGACAGATCGAAGGGCATTATCTTTTGTCCGATAATCAAAAGACAACGAAATACGAGCATGTGCTTCCATTGCTTGCCGCCGTGGAAGAAAATCCCGAAATCGACGGACTTTTGCTTATTATCAATACGGTGGGCGGAGACGTGGAGGCGGGGCTTGCCATTGCGGAAATGATTGCGGGAATGAGTACGCCGACAGCTTCCGTCGTCATTGGCGGCGGACATTCCATCGGTATTCCCATTGCGGTTTCCTGCGACCGCTCGTTTATTGTTCCCAGCGCAACCATGACTTTGCATCCCGTTCGGACGAGCGGAACCGTGCTGGGTGTTCCCCAAGCCTTTGCGGGGCTTGAAAAAATGCAGAACCGTATCGTTCGGTTTATTACGGACCATTCTTCCGTGACGGAAAGCGCATTGAGAAATCTGATTTTTCGCACGGATGAAATGGCAACCGATGTGGGCTCTGTTATTGAAGGCGAAGAAGCCGTTCGCATTGGCTTGATCGATGAGATCGGCGGGCTTTCCGGCGCGATGACATGGCTCAGGAAACAAAAAAATTCCAAAAGCGATTAAGGAGGAGAACGTTCGATTTGAATCTCAATAAAGATAAAAGACTTTTTCTTGGAGGCATGCTTTCACAAGACTTCAAAGTGCGAAATTTGTTGAAATTTCTGTTCGGCGGTGTCGGTTACGGACTTATCGAAGTGATTTGGCGCGGATATACGCATCCGAGTATGGTCATTACGGGAGGTATTTGTTTTTCCATGATCTGCGCGATCAACAATAAGCTTTCAAAGCATTCTCTTTTTCTTCGCAGTGCCGCTTGTACGCTCGGTGTGACAGCAACGGAATTTTGCGTGGGAATTCTTGTCAACCGCGTTTTTGATATGTGTGTGTGGGATTATTCCGATAAATGGATGAATCTTTTCGGGCAGATCTGTCCTTTGTATTGCATTTTTTGGTTTGGTTTGTGTTTGGCGGTTTCTTTTATGCTTACGGGAATCCGTCTTTCCGTAATCTCTTCAAATTTTCGGAAATAACTTTATTTTTTCACAATTGTATGGTATAATAAATAATGTTACTATGCTATGCAATGATGCGCGGGGAATGGCGATACTCCATTCTCTGCGCGGAAATATTAAAATTGAAACGATAAAGGAGCGATGGATGTGAATTTTTCAAACAGAGTTGCAGCTTACGCTTGTGATTCTTACGATGAAGATCGTTTGGCGCAGATCATTCGTACACAAATGAACATATTCGGTTATGATGAAGCGTTTTTTGCGGGTAAAAAGGTTGTGATCAAACCCAATCTCGTCATGAAAAAAACGCCCGATGCGGCAGCAACGACCAACCCCGTGATTCTTTCCGCTTTGCTGACGGTGCTTGCAGAGCGTGCTTGTACGCCTTTGATTGCGGAAAGTCCGGGCGGACTTTTCAACAAACAGCGCTTGGAAGGCATCTACCGTGTTTGCGGAATTGCTTCTGTGGCGGAAAAACACGGCGTTCCTTTGAATTACGAAACGGAAGCTGTCAACGTTCCGTTTCCCGAAGGAAAAACCGTCAAAACTTTCCATATTCTGAAATCGGTTGCCGAAGCTGATGTTCTGATCGATCTTTGCGTGCTGAAAAGCCACGGACTGACAAAAATGAGCGCCGCCGTGAAAAACTTTTTCGGCACGATTCCGGGAATCGAAAAATTTGAGATGCACGCCACTTTCCCCGATTATAAGGATTTCGGCAGTATGATCTGTGATCTTTGCGAAATGTATTGCCGTACGAAATCCGTCATCGCCATTACGGATGCCGTGATTGGCATGGAAGGAAACGGTCCCACGGCGGGAACGCCGAGAAAGATCGGCGCCGTTCTGATGAGTTCCAATCCTTTTGCCTCGGATATCGTCGGCGAAACGTTGCTTGGCTTTGCGGGTACGGTTCCGATCGTGCGCGAGGGTGTTTCGCGCGGACTTGCTCCCGAAGATATTTCGGGTATTGAGCTGATTGGCGATGATATCCGTCCGCTTTTGATTTCCGATTTCAAAGAACCCGACAGTGCGCAAAACCGCGCGCCCTCCTTGTTGACTACATTTTCAAGCGGAAAATTCGGAAGATTTTTCATGCCTCGTCCGATTGCCATGCCCGAAAAATGCCGCGGTTGCGGAGAATGCGTGGCTTCCTGTCCGCAGCATACGATTGAGCTTTCCGTAAAGAACGGCAAAAAAATTGCTCGCATTCGTCATGCGGATTGCATAAGATGTTATTGCTGTCAAGAACTTTGCCCGTTTGAAGCGATTAAAATCAAGAAAAATTTTCTGATCCGCATCATCGGTTCGATTTAATTTTTGCAAATCCCCTTATATGTTTTGAATGAAAAGAGTGATATACATAATGGAAAAAATATCTGTACTTGCTCCCGCAAAAATCAATTTATATCTCAACGTCGGCGCGCGCCGTGCGGACGGTTATCACGATATCGAAACCGTCATGCAAACCGTTTCTCTTTTTGACCGTCTGGAAGTAACGAAGCATTCGCCTTCCGAAAAAAATGAGATTCGTTTGTTTTGCAGAAATACAAAAATTCCTTCGGATGAAACCAATTTGGTATACCGCGCGGCTGCAGCATTTTTCGAAGAAGCGAAGATAGAAAAATATAACGTGGAATTTTTACTGGAAAAAAGAATTCCTTCCGAAGCGGGACTCGGAGGCGGTTCTTCCGATGCCGCGGCAACGATTCTGGCTTTGGACCGCTTGTACCATACGTCGATGTCTTTGGAAACGATGTGTAAAATCGGTGTCCGTTTGGGCGCGGATATTCCTTTTTGCATAAAAAAGGGAACGGTCTATGCAACGGGAATCGGAGAAATCATGGAAAGCGCACCGCCCATGCCCGATTGTGCGTTTGTGCTTGCCGTGCCAAAAGGAAAAGGAATCAGCACGGGCGCGGCGTATAAAGCTTTGGATGCGCTTCCTTCCGATGAAAACGCCGTTTCTTTTGCGGATTTCAAAAAAGCGGTTTCCGCTTGTAATCTGAAAGCAATTGCCGATTTGCTCTATAATAAATTTGAAGCCGTTACTCCCGAAGAAACAGGCTTCGAAAAGTTGAGAAAAATGCTTCTTGATACGGGTGCAATGGGTGCGCGTATGAGCGGAAGCGGTACTGCCGTTTTTGGCATCTATCCCCATATCGGTGCGGCGAGAAAAGCGAAAGAACAGATGGAAGAGTTTGCCGAGGTTTTCGTTTGTGAGCCTGCAAGAAGAGATTATCCCTATATCGAAGCCTGACGGTACGCCGGGCGGTGGGGGACAACTTATAAAATGAAGAACCGTCGAAAGGGCGTGCAAAATTAGCGAAGAAATTATCTAACACACGGTAGGGGCGAACTGCGTTCGCCCGCGGGCGTTCAAAGAACGCCCCTACGGATAAACAAAAATTGATATGCAGAAAGCAAAGATTAACGCCGACAGATTTTCCAAAAAATCTGTCGGCGTTCGTTATTCGATAAATTGGAATTTATACGTTTATACCAAAAAACTCCTTGTTTTTACTAATTTTTGTTTGGATAATTTCGGCTAATGCTTTCATATATTTTTTCTTACTGTACCAAAAGAACGGATTTTTAAGACCAAATATCCATCTTTGATGTTTTTCTAATATTACGTTATTATCCCAAACATTCAACAGTCTTTGCTTTAAATCGGGATAAGCAGTGGAAAAAACATCAGAAAAATAAAAATCTATTTCATCTCTTTGCAACAATTCAGATATTGTAAAGCAGCCACTATCATTATAAAAACTATAAGTTTTTGTTACCCAATTACCAAATGGAGTACTCTTGAATGTTTGCTCTGTGAATTTCAAATTATATTTCTCTACCAAGAACATTAACTCTTTAACAGCATATTGCATAGTATTTTCCTTCCTCCAAAGCACCTTGACATTTGAATTTGATCAGATTCATATTTATCGTCCTGTTTTATTATTTTTCCATAATAACCATCGCGTAGGCTGAGAAGACGTTTGCGGGAATTTCGACGCAAGCTACACCGTTTTGGATCTTCATCGAAAGAGAAAGCGGTTCTTCTCTTTCGGGAGTTACCAGATAAATCTTGTTGACACAAAATTCGGGCGGATTTTTGACGGTCAGCGTGATGGCACCGAGTTTCGGAGCGTTTGTGCAGAAATTGGGAATCAGATCGTCATGGGAAACGGCGATGGGTTCAAGGGAAATCGTATCGGCAAGATTAACGATGTGCATAATACGCGCATCCTTCACTTCATAGTTTGTAACCACAAGGCGGTCATTTTCGCTCTTGATATCAACCTTTGGCGTTTGAATGTCGAGAAGCACTCGTCCGCTCCCGTTTTTCTGCATTTCCCATTTAGAAGGAATTGCCGTTTTGGTTACGGGTGTTACCACCTGTCTGGGACAGCCGAGAGGCCCTTGATATTCACTCATTTCGGGACGGAAGCTCATACGGAAAATTTCGCCTTCGCCAAGCTTCGTTGCGGTATTCCAATTCGTATTGACACCGAAAATACCGTTGATTTCTTCTTCGCTTCGTTTTCTTCCGTCTGCATCGTAAATGGCGAAATCACCGAGAATGATGAGCCGTCCTCCCGCTTTGACGTATGCGGAAAAACGTTCGATTTCGCTCGGCGCGAGCATAGCGGCATAAGAAAGCACGATGGTCTGATGGCGGAGAAGCTCTTCAAGGGAATCTTCTTCCATAACCATATCCAAGCAAAAACCTGAAACGTAAGCCGCTTGCATACTGCCGATCATATGCTGCATAAAACGCTTGAAGGTTTTTGCTGTGAAGTCTCTCGTACGGCGGGAGAAATAGAACGTCAGGTCGGCAATTTTTTCGGGGGCAGTGTAAAAGCGCATATATTTCTTTTCAAAATTACGGTAGGGAAGCTCCAGCGGTGTGATATCTTCGCCGTGAGAGGTTCCCGTATAAAGCTGTCCCCAGGAACGCGCAAGCGCCCAGGCGAAATAAACGCTATCGGGGCGGTCGGGATAAAACATAGACATCGTCGGAACACCGCGGCGTTGACCTGCCGCATAGCGATGAACCGCTTCCGGCATAAAATCCATATAAGATTCTTTTATGATATCGGCATTGCAATTTTCCTGGAAAATAAAGTCCCAAAGGTCGGTGCAAAGATCGAAAGGATAAGCGGTCGGACACTGCTTCAAAACGCAGGAAGAATAGTTCGGGCGTATCAGCTTTACGCCGAGCGATTCATAAAATGCGCCGATATCACGGTAAAAACGTTCGGTACTGTCGAATTTGAATTTTTTCCATGCAATATAGGCGGGATCGTCATAATTTTGAGAAAACGTACTCCAATTTTTGGGGGAGGGTAATTCATATCCCGTTTGTTCCTTGAAGAGTTTACGGCAATGTTCGCAGGTGCAGGCATTTTCATCTCCGAAATATTGAATGTCATCGTTCATGATGCCGTCAATGCCCGTTGCAAC
>SVRL01000140.1 GCA_015064845.1 Oscillospiraceae bacterium
TGACAGCTCCCTCGTCAGAGGGAGCCACTTTTTGCCTCCCTCTGACGAGGGAGGTGGCTCGCGACGCGAGACGGAAGGAGAGAAATTGTTAACTAAATGATATTGATTCCGGGAGGGGGTGGCTTGCGAAGCAAGACGGGGGGAGAGCGCGTGCATAAAAAACTCGTAGAATGTTTCGTTTAGAAACAAAACTGAGTTCTAATCTTCATTATCGCAGGCTCCTCCACCGCCTCACGGCGGAGCCCCCTCTCGGAGGGAGCCTTTAAAAGCAAATCCCGAAATTACTCCCGTAAACCATCATTTACGGCTTCACACATTTTTCTTTTGGCGCGAGAGAAAAACGGTTTGCAAAGCATTTGAAAAAATTTCCTGTTTTTCTTTTTTATAAAAAGCAATTTATCATTGACAGTACCTTTGCATCTATGATATAATATAAGATAATGAAAACTTTTTGCTCTCTTTGCACATACGATCACATTATGATAAAATTACCTATCAGGGACGGCAGAAAATGAAAATTTATAACAGAAAGGTCAAAAAATCATGAACTTCAAAAAAACTCTTGCGTTTATGCTTGCGCTTTGCACTTGCGCGCTCCTTCTTTGCTCCTGCAATAATCAAACCGATGAAATTCCCGAGGGAATGCAGCTCATTACCAGCGAATATCTCGACAGCAAATTCTTCGTGCCGAAGGAATGGACGCCCGAAATCACGACCGGTACTTTGGTTGCCAAGGCTTCCGACAACAGCAACGTTTCCATTCAGAAAATGGCGACGAGCGGTTCTTATGCCAGCGCTGACGAATATTTCCGCACCGATTATTTCCCCAAGCTGACAAGCACCTTCAAAAACGTTGTTCTTTTGGAAGAAGAATGTTCCACCGAAAATCAGAAATTCGGTTCGATTGGCAACTATGCCGTGAAATACGTTTACACCGTGGAAAGCGACGGCTCCGTTTATAAGATCATGCAATATTTCTCCGTTTATTCCGGTTATCTCTATATTATGACTTACACCGCCGAACAGTCCCTTTTCTCCGAACATCTCGAAGAAGTTACCGACATCGTAAATTGTTTCGTATATTGATTGGAATTCATTAAGATAAATGGGAATTTTTTAATCTTAACTGATTTGGAGCCTTCAGCCCTTCCCCTCCGCTTTCATAAAAAGTTTGCATATCATTGGCGTATGGGGAAGGTGGATTGCCGTCAGGCAAGACGGATGAGGCTGCAAGAACATAAACCACCATTCATCTTTCTTTCAGGCTATCAAGCATACTTTCCATGAATAAATAATAAATAAAAAAAGTGATATACTATGACAGAAATTTATTTTGACAACAGCGCAACCACGCCGCTTTGCGCGCAGGCTGCGGAAAAAATGACACGTGTGATGGCGGAAACTTACGGAAATCCGTCCTCTTTACACAAAATGGGGCTTCTTGCCGAAAAAACGGTTGACGGAGCCAGAGATGCCGTTTTGCGCGCGCTTTGTCCCCCGAAAACGGGACTTCGCCCCAAACGCGAGCAATTGATCTTTACCGCTTCCGGTACGGAAGCCAACAATCTTGCCATGATTGGTATTATGACGGCAAAAGCACGCAACAAAGGTAAAAAAATCATCGTCGGCGAAACCGAACATCCTTCCGTGATTGAAACCGCAAAACATTTGGAAGCGCTCGGTTATACTGCCGTTTACATTCCCTCTCCCAACGGTGTTTGGGATATGGATGCTTATCGCAAGGCACTTGACAAAGACACCGTTCTCGTTTGTGCTATGCTCGTCAACAACGAAACGGGCGCGATGAACGATATTGCCGCCATTGCCAAAGCTGCTAAGGCGGTTTCCCCCGAAATTCTCGTACATTGCGATGCCGTTCAAGGCTTTTTGAAAACCATGCAAAGTCCGCTCCCCCACGCCGATTCCGTCAGCATAAGCGCGCACAAGATCGGCGGTCCGAAAGGGGTTGGCGCGCTCTTCGTCAGTGAAAAAATTCTGAAAACAAAAGCGCTTACTCCCGTCATTTTCGGCGGCGGGCAGGAAAACGGTTTCCGAAGCGGAACGGAAAACGTCATCGGTATTGCGGGTTTCGGCGCGGCTGCCGAATTCGGTGCTTCCCGTCTTTCTTCCTCACTGACTTTATTTTCCGAGCTTCGCGCTTATTTTACCGAAAAAATTACCGAAATGGGCGATGCCGTTCGGATCAATGAGCCTCTTTCCGCTAAAAAAGCCGCTCATATCATCAGTCTGACCGTTCCCGGTTACAGAAGCGAAACCCTTTTGCACAGTCTTTCCGCTTACGGCGTTTACGTTTCCAGCGGTTCCGCTTGCGCTTCCAACACGGGACACAGCAGTTACGTTCTCCGTTCTTTCGGTCTTTCCGATACGGAAACGGATTCCACTTTACGCATTTCTCTCGGCCCTCAGAACACCAAAGAAGATATTGACGTTTTCATTTCCGCGCTCAAGGAAAGTATTGCCAAGCTGGCGAAAATGAAACGCTGAAAGGAGCCAAGCGGGAATTTTTTCCCGTTGTGATGAAACATGAATTATTATGAATGGATTTCCAATTCTGCGGAAGAAACCGAAAAGATCGGCGCGGAATTTGCAAAATCTTTGAATCCTTCCGATTTCGTTGCCATGTTCGGCGATCTCGGCGCGGGAAAAACCGCTTTCGTTCGCGGCGCGATGAAGGTACTTGCTCCAAAGGCTTTCGTACAAAGCCCGACTTACACCATCGTTAACGAATATCCCGCAAAAATCCCCGTTTATCATTTCGATATGTATCGCATTGACGACGAGGATTCCCTTTATTCCATCGGTTATTACGATTATCTCGAAAACGGCGGTATTTGCTTCGCCGAATGGTGCGAAAAAATCGAGCCCTATCTCCCTGAACGCTATTACTCCGTTACCATCCGCAAATCACCCGAAAATCCCGACAGAAGAATGATCCGCATTTGTGAAGCCGAAACGGAATTTTAACGAACGCGAGTGTGGCGGAATATTAAGATAAATGGGAATTTACGGGTGTAATAGTTGTGAGCGGTGTCTCTCCCTCTCACGCTTGCGTGAGAGTACTCAGCTCAGCTTTGCTGACAGTCTCCCCACATTTTGCGTAGCATAATGTACAGAGGGAGCCTT
>SVRL01000141.1 GCA_015064845.1 Oscillospiraceae bacterium
GCAAAATATTTTGCACTTTTGCGAAGCAAAACAACTACTCATCCACCATAAATGGTCCCCCTTCCCTCGCAAGGGAAGGCTAACTAACCCCCATCTTTCGGCAACAGACAAACCCGTAAACCATCATTTCCTGTTCCATCGAACTCACGTTATTTGTTTGCGTTTGCGCGCAAAATGAAAAGAGCAGGGGACGCCTGCTCTTTGTTTTGGTATATATTACTTTTTGTTTGCCGCTTTTCTTTTCTTTTTGGGCTCAATGGAAACGTCGCCGATACCTTCCTTGAAGCCGAGACCGATGGTTTCCGTTGCTTCGGAAAGAATCATAAAGGCATTTTCATCAAGGGAACGGACAAGAGATTTCAAGGGGAAAATTTCATTCTTTTTGACCACGCAGAGCAACACTTTTTTATCTGCTTTGGTATACCAGCCGGTACCGTCTAAAACCGTTACGCCTCTGCGGATATCTTTGCCGATGGCGTCGGCAATCTGTTCGTAATTATCGGAGAAGATATACGCAACTTTGGTTTTATCAAAGCCGTTATTCATGAATTCCAGCATACTGGAGAACATGAAGGTTGCAAGGAATGAGAAGAGCATGGAAAGATAACAATCGTAAAGCGCTGTCTTTGTGAAGACTGCCGCGGTGGGAAATCCGTTTGCAAAGAAGGTTGTGAAGAAGGAAGAAAAAACGATGACGACGATATCGATCACAAGCAAAAGACGGGGTGTGGAAACTTTCGGGAAAGGTACTTTGATGAGGAATGCGGCAAGGTCGGAACCGCCCGTCGTATAACCTCTGACAAACATCAGGGAAACTGCGATACCAATCACGATACCGCCGAACAGCGCGCAAAGAATCGTATTATCCGCGGGATTTTCAAACGGACATTGGAAAATGCCGAGCATATCGGTAAGGTCCACGAAGGTGGAAGAAACGATAATACCCACGATGGCTTTCGCGCAAAAACGGAATCCGTAAAAATGCCAGAATAAAAGCACGAGCGGTACGTTGATCAGAAAGATCATCAAACCCGTCGGCAATCCGAACATGATATTAAGCGCTGTTGCAATCGCGCCTGCGCCGCCGATAAAGATTCCGCCCGGAACGAAAAACATATTATACGCCACCCCGAACAAAATACCGCTGGCGCAAAGATAACCGATGTCCAATAAAATATCCATCAGTTTTGGGGACTTGATTTTTTTCATAAAAAAATTTCCTTTCTCTTGCATGGCAATGAAAATAAATGACAGACGTTTCGTTTGCGGATATTCCGAAATTCCGTTTGCGTATACGCCCAATCGCAGGCATAGCGAGCGGAATTCTTGAATATAATGGGAAAAACAAAAATGAAAGGTTTGAAAAGAGATTTGAAGCGACTCAAACGATTTTTTCTGAACGCCCTTTTGCTCGGTGCAACCACGATCTTCATGAGAAGCATTGCTGTCGTTTTCAACGCGTATGTTTCGGGAAAGATCGGCGCGCAGGGCATGGGACTTTATTCTTTGATCACAAGCGTTTACGGTTTTGCCGTTACGCTCGCAACCTCGGGAATCGGTCTTGCGGTCATGCGCTTGGTTTCGGAGGAGCTGGGAAAAGAAAATCACGCAGGGGTACTGAACGCCATGAAAAAATGCGTGGGATATGCGTTGATTTTCGGCATTTCTTCCTTTGCGATTCTTTTTTTCGGCGCGGATTTTATTGCCTGCCGTATTTTACAGGATGAAAGAACCTATCTTTCCTTGCGCATACTTTCGTGGGCGCTCCCTTTTATTGCGCTTTCAAGCGTTTTCAGCGGTTATTTCAATGCGGTCCGCCGCGTTTACAAGAGCGCTTCCGCAAGCATGACGGAGCAATTCGTAAAGATTTTTCTGACCGTTTGGTTTTTGCGTATGCTTTTGCCGAGGGGGATGGAATACGGTGCGCTGGCGCTCGTGCTGGGTACGGCAATTGCCGAAGCGCTTTCCTTTTTTTATCTGCTCATCTTCTTTATTTTTGACAGAAAAAAGCATTTGAAAACGAAAAAGGCTTCTTCCGACCCACGCATGAAAAACCGAATGCTGAATATTTCCTTGCCGATTGCGCTTTCTTCCTATCTGCGTTCGGGCTTGGTAACGGTTCAGCATATTCTGATTCCCGTCGGACTTCGTAAGCACGGCGCGGATTATGCCACGGCGCTTGCTTCTTACGGAACGATTCACGGCATGGTTTTCCCTTTGATCCTTTTTCCTTCCGCCGTTTGCTCCACGTTTGCGGGACTCATCGTTCCCGAGCTTTCGGAGCTTGCGGCTTCTTACGGAAAAATTTATCACAACCGCCACATCTGTTATATCGTGCGCCGCGCGCTTTCGCTTGCGCTGATGTTTGGCGTCGGTACGGCGGGAATTCTGGTTTGCTTTGCCGAACCGCTTGGACTTCTCGTTTACAAGAGCGCGGAAGCGGCAAATTACATCCGCGTTTTCGCGCCTCTCGTTCCCGTCATGTATCTGGATACGACGGTGGACGGTATGCTCAAGGGTTTGGGACAGCAGCTCCATTCCATGTGGTATAACATCATCGATGCATCGCTGAGCGTTTTGCTTGTCTGGTCGCTTATGCCGAAGCTCGGCATTTACGGTTACGTGATCTGCGTTTTCGTGACGGAAATTATCAATCTTGCTTTCAGCCTGACCCGATTGCTGACCGTTACGGGCGTAAAGCTTCCGCTTTTGAAAGCTTTGTTTTGTCCGATTCTTTGCGTTGCGGGCGCGGCGGCGCTTGCGGGTATTGCTTTGCAGAGCTTTTCTTTTTCGTTCGGAAACGCAGGTTTTACCGTTTTCGGTATTCTCCTTTCCGTCATTTTCTATATCATCCTTTTGCGCGCTTTGGGCGGTATTTCTGCCGAGGATAGCCGTTGGTTTGCAAATATATTGAAAAAATAACGGAAGAAAGTCCTTGTTTCCATTATAGCACATTCAAAAAATAAGGTCAAGTACACAATGAGAAATAAATGCAGAATACAAAGCGATAAGATAAACGGGGATTTACGGGTGTAATAGTTGTGAGCGGTGTCTCTCCCTCAGTCAGCTTTGCTGACAGCTCCCTCGTCAGAGGGAGCCTTGAATTGCCTCCCTCTGACGAGGGAGGTGGATATGTTATCATA
>SVRL01000142.1 GCA_015064845.1 Oscillospiraceae bacterium
GGCATTTTCGTGACGGGCGCAGAACGCCGTATATTCATCCTCGCTCTCAAAGAGCGGATCAAGTCGTGGCATTTCAAAGGAAACGCTGACTCCCTTTTGGAGAGCGTCTATCATACTGTCGATGGGCAACGCGGTTGCAGCTGCCCCTTCAAGAGCTGCGCCCATGGCGGCAAACAGATGAGAGTTTTCGGGATCGACCACGTTTTCGGGCGTTAAGTTCAAGGTGCGGATAAACGCTTTTTTCAGCTCGGGCAGAAAATGCAAGGGGCCGCCGAGAAAGGCAACGCATCCGCGAATCGGCTTACCGCAGGCAAGACCGGAAATCGTCTGATTGACCACGGCCTGAAAAATAGAAGCGGCAAGATCGGCTTTGGTTGCGCCCTCGTTAATGAGAGGCTGAATATCCGTTTTGGCAAACACACCGCAACGTGCGGCAATAGGATAAATTTCCTTGTAGTTTTCTGCTTCCTTATTCAGCCCTTCGGCATCGGTCTGCAGAAGCGCTGCCATTTGGTCGATAAAGGAACCCGTACCGCCGGCACAGACACCGTTCATACGTTCCTCAAGACCGCCCGTGAAATAGATGATCTTAGCATCCTCACCGCCGAGCTCGATGGCAACGTCGGTCTGCGGAGCAACATTCTTCAGCGCCGTTGCAACAGCCACGACCTCCTGCACAAATTCAATACCAAGCGCCTTTGCAAGATTGATAGAGCCCGAGCCGGTGATCTTTGTGCGAAGCTCGCATTCACCGATATTCTCCTTGGCTTCCTTCAAAAGTTCCGCTAATGCGCCCTGTGTATTGGCGCCGTGGCGGCGGTATTTGCCATATATAATTTCGTTATCATCATTCAGTAAAACCAGTTTAACGGTGGTTGAACCGATGTCTATTCCGGCGCGATACGTTTTCAAAATCAGGTCTCCTTTTTATCTATCCTATCTGTATTTGCCTATCTTTTTCTGAATCTGTTCCATTCGGTAGTCCAATATCGCCGCTGCTTCGGCACATTCTCGCAGTTCATCGGTAATATCCTCCGAAACAATTACGTCTTTTTTATACGACATTTTGTGTTCCAAACTTGCCCACCAGTCCATTGAGATGGTACGGAACTGCACCTCTACCTTCATCGGTCTTTTCTCGTCGTGCTGAAAAATTGGGATTTCAACAATCAAATGCAGACTGCGGTAACCGTTAGGCTTGGGATTGGCAATATAATCCTTTTTCTTGATCAGCGTAATATCGTCTTGTTTAAGAAAAGCATCTGCAAGCGTATAAATATCACTTGGGAAACCGCATATAACCCGAACACCTGCCACATCGTGCAGATTCTTCTCAATGCTGCTTACTGTAATCGGCACATTCAGTGTGGATAATTTGTCGCCGATGCTTTCCACCGATTTCAGTCTTGTTTTTATGGTTTCAATAGGATTGCGGTCGTATTCCAAAGATAGCTCCTCGTTAAGTACACGGAACTTTGTTTCAACTTCCATCATAGCGCATTTATAATACGCCATAAGCTCTTTATAGGGTGCGGCATACGATTTGATCCAACCCTTTATTTCTTTCTTGGGAAGTGGGAGAGCCGATAAAAATAGCCGATTCCAATATTCTTTGCTATCGAATGTTTCCATTTAACGTATCCTTTCTGAGACGAATTATATCGCAGCCATTACAGCCTTACTCTGCATCGTCATTTCCTTCTTCGGCGAGAGTGCGGTATAGGAAGTCACTCCCAAGATCGTCTCGCCGTCAATTTGAAGAGGTGTGGGACGGTCATATTCCACCCTGATCTCATAACCGGTCAGAATCTCAATCATTTCCGTATGCTTTATATGCTCCCCCTTGAAGATGGAAGGAAAAACGCATAGCGTTTTGAGCTTTCCCGAGCCGTGCAAGACCATAACGGAAAGCGTTTTTTCCTTGCTTCTTCGATCCTGATTCGGTGTCGGCATCATACCGCCGCCGTAAAACTTACCGTTCATGGTAGGCGTGATCCACACCTTTTCGTATGTATGAGTCTTTCCGTCCACGGTCACCGTTGCTTTGGTCGGCTTATAGTGGAATAGTAGCCCTTTAATGGCGATAGCGGTGTAATTGACCTTCTTTCCGGGAATCTTTTTCAGCTCGTCTCCCGCTTCGCAGCAATAACCGTCAATACCGTAACCAACACCGTTGATGAAGCGGTACTTCTTTCCGTTGACTATGACGCACGGAAGGTCTTTTAAGTATTCCGTGATCGGGAACGGATTGCATTCCTTTTGGTGACCAAGCTCACGAGCGAAGTCATTTCCGGTTCCGTTGGGGAAATACAGGACTTCATTATGATATTCGATGCCGTCCGTTTTGTTGGCAAAATGATTGAGCGTTCCGTCACCGCCGGCAAGGATAATAAAATCGTCGGGTTCCAAGCCGCCTAAAAACACACGATAGTTCTTGACGTTCGTGATGTCGATAAATTTCAGTGGCTCGTCAATGACGACTTCGAGCATTCTGACATCTTCTTCATTCTGTTTGTCTCCTGCGTGCTTGTTATACAACACGTAACCGGTAGCCATAATGATTACTCCCTTATGTTTGTTTTCTTATTTCTCTGTCATAGCGACATTAGCATCCATTTTGCCATCGTACATTTATAAGTATATTGTCGGATTTGCAACCCAAGTTCAACTAAACCTCAACATTTGTTGAAAAACGGCGCCAGTTCAGTCAGAACCAACGCCGCAATAAATGGTTTGTTTCGGCTTTCTATAACACAGGAAATGTGTAATGAAGCAAATCGGTAATGCTGCCCAAAGATCTATGATCGAATGCTGCTTCATAAAAACTGTAGAAATGCTGATCAATATAGCCACAACTACAAACGAAGCTTTCATTCCTCTTGATCGTATTCTTTTTGACCATAAGGCCGCCTCCATCACCGCCATAGATCCGATCACGTGAATGGAGGGACATACATTCGTGTTAGTGTCAAATTGGTAGAATACCTTGATAAAACTCGTTAAAACATTATCTCTTTCAAATTGGGCGGGGCGAAGCTCCTGACTTGTTGGGAATATCAGATATATGAGAATTGCGACCGAGTATGTAATGACG
>SVRL01000143.1 GCA_015064845.1 Oscillospiraceae bacterium
CAGCGTAAGCTGACTGAGAGGGCAAAATCTGTGCAAAAGCCCTCTCCGTCAACCTCTGGTTGCCACCTCTCCCGGGGTGAGAGGCTTTAAATATCATTCGGTTTTAGAAATGTAAACATTCATTTATTTTAACTTCGTATAAATTCTGCCGCTATGTTTATACTATTTGCAGACCTTTTGGAAAGGATTTGTCTGAATATATGAAAAAACAGCATAAAATACGAAGTGCTTTCGGACGGATTCTGGCGGTGCTTATACTCACTGCGTTGTTTTCCGCGGTCATTTTATCGTCGGCATTTGTTTTGTATGCAACCAAAGGCATCGATGCGTCTTTGGATCTGAATATGCTGATTGACAATCAAGGACGCACGACAAAGCTTTATTATCACAATGCGGACGGAGAATGGATTGAAATGGAAGATCAGCGTCTGTTCGGCGCGGAAAACAGAATCTGGACCATGCTTGAAAATATTCCCATCGACGTACAAAATGCTTTCATTGCCATAGAGGACCATCGCTTTTTTGACCATTGCGGCGTGGATTTTCGACGTACTGCAGGCGCGATTCTCGGTTTTCTTTCTCCCGGGGGCGCGGGTTACGGCGGTTCCACCATTACGCAGCAATTGATTAAAAATCTGACGGGGGATAACAGCGCAACGCCAAAACGTAAGATTACGGAAATCATGCGCGCGCTGAAGCTGGAAAAAACCGTCGGAAAGGATGTAATTCTGGAATTGTATCTCAATACGGTTTATCTTGCCGAAGGATGTTACGGTCTGGAAACCGCGGCGGAAACCTATTTCGGAAAAAGCGCTTCCGAACTGACGGCGGCGGAAGGTGCTTCGCTTGCCGCAATTATCCAATATCCGACGAGATATGACCCCGTAACCCATCCCGAAAACAATCGGGAGCGCCGAGATACGATTCTTTGGCGTATGCATGAGTTGGGACTTTTGGAAACGGAAGCATACGAAGAGGCATTGCAAACGGAAACGGTTTTGCACTTGAATGAAAAGGAAGAGGAAAGTGCCCAAAATTCATGGTTTACGGAAGTTGTGATCGAAGACGTTATCCATGATCTTTGTAAAACGTACGGACTTTCCCGCGCGGCGGCTTCGGGGCTTCTTTATAACGGCGGACTCAGCATTTATACCACCTTGGATATGAAAATGCAGAAAGCCGTGGAAGCATATTATGAAAACGTGGAAAATTTTCCGAAAAGTAAGGAAGGTGCGCGCGCAAATTCTTCTTGCGTACTGATTGATCCCAAAAGCGGACGTTTGCTTGCGGTTGCAGGCGCAGTGGGTGAGAAAAAATCCGATCGCATTTTCAATCTTGCCACACAAATGCTCCGTTCGCCCGGGTCTGTTATCAAACCGATTTCCGTTTATGCGCCTGCGATTGAAAAAGATATCATCACGTGGGCAAGCGTTTATGACGACGTTCCCGTTACGTTCACACCGCAGGGAAAGGGATATGCGCTTTGGCCCAAAAATAATCCCCGCGTTTATTCGGGTCTGACAACGGTCAATGCTGCGCTTTCCAAATCCACAAATACGGTTGCCGTTCGTATCTTACAGCAACTCGGCGTGCAAACTTCGTTTCGTTTTGCAAAAACGCTCGGACTTTCCACCTTGATTGAAAAGGAAAACGGAACCGATGGGAAAATTCTTTCGGACGTTGCCCTTGCCCCTCTCGCGCTTGGGGCGGTTACCAAGGGCGTTTCCGTTCGTGAAATGACGGGGGCTTACGGTGCGCTTGCAAACGGAGGCGTTTTTCATGAAACCGTTTCCTATACCTCGGTTTACGATAAAGACGGAAATCTTTTGCTTTCTCATGAAGAGGATGGAAAAGAGGTTTTCAGCGGAGAAACCGCCGATCTGATGACGAAACTTTTGAAAAACGTGGTTTCGGACGGAACGGCAAGCGATCTGCACTTGCAAAAATTCGTTCCCATCGCGGGAAAAACGGGAACCTCCAATGCCAATACCGACCGTTGGTTTATCGGATATACGCCCGACGTACTTTGCGGTGTTTGGTACGGATATCAGGATGCACGCGATATCGGTACGCATAAAAAGAATCCTGCCGTTTTGATTTTCGACGGATTGCTTACGAAACTTTATGCCAATCAAAGCGCGGAAACGGTAACGCTGGATAAAAATCATCGGTTTATGGAAAGCGAAAACGTTGTGCGTTGTCTTTATTGCAAGGATTCGGGTGCGCTTCCGACTTCCGCTTGTACCTGCGACCTGCGCGGACACCGTTTAGAATACGGATATTTCAAAAAAGGAACGGAGCCGAAGCTCCGTTGCGATACCCATATTTTTGTGGATTATGACAGCAAGACCAAAGCCGTAGCAGCAGAGCATTGTCCGAAAGAAAATCTGATCCGCGTAGCTTTGATCAAAAATTATCATCGCTCTTTTCCGTGTGAGATTACCGTGACGGACGCGCCGTACACGTATCGGCATTTGCCGTTCGGAGCCGTTCCTTCCAAAAATGAAAACGTGGCTTTTTTCCAGAGTTTTTATGAAAAGGACGGAAATTATATCGGTATCGGTTCGGGAAAACACGCGCCGAACTGTTATTGCGCCGAGCATGAACATCCGCCCGAAGAAACGGAAAGCGAAACGGCAAAAGAAACGGAACCGATGGAAACAGAATTCGAGCAAATACGGGAAAAGGAAACGGAAATGCGGGAAACCGAACGCGAACATGAACAAACGGAAGCAAAGGCGGAGAAAAAACGCCTGATTCCGTGGAGATTTTCAAAATCATGAAAGTAATGAGAAGGGCACCGATTTTACATCAGTGCCCTGAAATTATTTTGGCAATCAAGCCCGCAAATTCCATCAATAAATAAGTTCAATGGGTTCAAATTTTTCGATTTTGCCATCTTCTCCAATGGTGCCGACTTGCATACCTCTGGAAGTACAAACAACGTATCCATCTGCTCCCACGGAATATTCTTTTCCCTCTATGATGATTTGATTTCCGCAAATGACAGCTTCACGGGATGTAAATTCAAAGTTCGGATTATCATATATG
>SVRL01000037.1 GCA_015064845.1 Oscillospiraceae bacterium
GCTCTGCAAATTTTTGCAGTTTGCAAACAAACGTGAGCCGATGTCTGTGATACCGTTTTCCATATAAACCTCACGGAGCTGATTGCAACCGAAAAACGCCTCATCTGTAATTTTTACGGGAATTCCTCTGATGGTTGATGGAATGACTACGTTCTCATTTTCACCTTTGTAGCCGGTGATCTTATAAAAATCGCCGCCCTTGGTGATGGAGAATTCTTTTTTGTAGTCCGCAAGCGTTTTTTCACGCAAGCCCAAATCCTTTTCGGCTTGGATCTCTTCCATTTTTTTGATCGTTTCCGTGGGGTAGAGCCTGTTTTTATATTCCATCAGAAGCATTCGGATTTCGGGCGCGTTCTCCGATTTTTGAATATAACCGTCAATTTCTTCTACAGGCATTTTTTTGATCAGAGAAAGGAAATTTGCAAATGTCTTGGATTCGTTTTGCTCAATCAGGGTTGGCGTGAATTTTTCACGGAATTTTTTGTTCGTTACGCGCGTTTTCAGACTTTTCCGAATGATTTCATTGGTTTCCAAGGTGTCCGATAAAAAGGAAAACGCAAGATTACGCGTGCCGAGGATATCCAGAAGTATTTTGCATTGTTCTTCATCTTGTGAATCGGGTGCCAGCACACATTGGCGCAGAGGCATTTCTTTCGGGAATGCATTGCCGTCAATATGCCGAATGCCGTTTCCGATGGAAACCGTTTGCAAATTTGAACAGTTGGCAAAGGCGGCATATCCGATGCGCATTACACTGTCGGGAATCGAAACGCTTTGCAGATTTACGCAACCTGCGAACGTCGTGTTTTCGATTTCGGTTATGCTTTCAGGGATGGAAACACTTTCTAAATTTTCACAATAGGCAAACGTAGATTCTCCGATACGGTTTACGTTTTTCGGGAGCGTAATCCTGCGTAAATGCTGACATTGACAAAAGGCGCGTTCTCCGATGGAAGTTATGGTTTCGGGAATGAAAATTTCTTGTATGGAGCTGCAATTCAAAAATGCCGCAGTGGCAATTGACGCTATACCTTCGGGGATGGCAACGGAAGCTTTTCTTCCCAAATATTGAAATACCGTTCGATTCAATATAATCATTTTATTTTGATCTGCAAGGGTGCGGCAACCGGAAAAAGCAAATTCTTCAATACGAGTGCTTTCGGGAACCGTGATGTTTTGCAATTTCGAACATCCCTCAAATGCCCATCCCGCAATGGTCTTTATACTTTTTGGGATCGTAACGCTTTGTAAATTTTTACAGTCTTTGAAAGCTTCGCCGCCGATGTATTTTACCCCTTCGGGAATGATTACGCTCTGCAGATTTTTGGAACGGTAAAAAGCTCTGTATTCAATTGCTCTTACACCTTCGGGAATCGTAACTTCGACGTCTGCGCCCGTGTATTTTTCCAATATGTTGTTTGTGATGATAAAATCTGACATAAACGAAATCCTTTCATACTTTGTTGTTTATATTTATTGTATCAAATATCGATGTTTTTGTCAATGAAAAGATTTTTTCGTAACGCAGAGAACTTCGGGATAAGAAAGCGTTTATTTTCTGTTGAAATTTTCAAATAAAATATTGTAAAAATGCTGAAAAATAAGAAAAGCACTTGCATTATTTTGTGATATATAATATAATTTGATTGGACTAAAAAATAGGAGGAAAAGCAATGAAAAAATTATTTAAAAATGTGTTTTTATGGTGTCTTTCTGCTTCTTTTTGCATGATATTTCTGACCTCATGCCACAATAATGAAACACCTGAAAATACATCTGACACATTTTATACCGGTGAAATTAATCAAAAACCGAATACGGAAAATCATACGCACACCTTCGGTAAATGGATGGTAACCCGCGCGGCTTCCTGTTCGGTTGTAGGTGAAGAAATAAGAATCTGTGAATGCGGAGAAAAAGAAACCCGCGAATTACCGATCGTAAAGGAGTCTTCCGGTCTTGCATATACCGTTAATGCAGACGGAATCTCATGCACAATAGCAGGTATCGGTACTTGTAAAGATATGGAAGTCGGCATTCCTTCTGTTTTGGATGGATATACGGTAACGGCAATCGCAAACTCTGCATTTGAACGCTATGGTAATTTGAAAAAGGTAGTCATCCCTGATACCGTAACAACGATTGGCGAAAGGGCTTTCTTCTGTTGTGTTAATTTGGCGAGTGTTTATATCTCCGAATCTGTAACAAGTATTGGACAAAGAGCTTTCCTCAATTGCAGCAATCTGACCGGTGTTGTAATTCCCGAAAGTGTAACAATCCTCGGGGACTATGCATTTTACGATTGTAACAATTTGATCAATGTTGCGATTTCTGAAGGAATTACCGCGATCGGTGAGTATACTTTTTCCAACTGCGATAATCTGGAAACTGTTTCGCTTCCCAACGGTATCACAAGCATTGGCAATAGCGCATTCTCATATTGTATGAATTTGAAAAATATTTCGCTTCCGGATACTGTTATAACCATCGGCGATGAAGCCTTTCTGGATTGCAACAGTCTGACGAGTTTTGTCATTCCCGATCAAGTAACGACAATCGGAATCTGTGCTTTCTTCCGTTGCAATCAATTAACGAGCATTGTTATTCCGGACAGTGTTACA
This sequence comes from Oscillospiraceae bacterium, assembly GCA_015064845.1. Lineage (GTDB taxonomy): Bacteria > Bacillota > Clostridia > Oscillospirales > CAG-272 > QALR01. The sequence goes on from SVRL01000037.1 coordinate 2,622, forward strand.
AGTGTCGGCGGTGCGGCGTTTTCTTATTGTGAAAACTTAACGGATATAGTAATCTCTAAAAACATAAAAACAATCAGTGCAAATATGATTTCCGATTGCTACAACCTGACAAGTGTGATCATTCCTGACGGTGTAACTCATATCGATGATCTTGCGTTTATCAATTGCAACAAACTGGAACGCCTTGTCGTTCCCAACAGCATCACATGGATTGGCGGATGTGTATTTGAAAACAGCAATAACTTGACTGACATTGAGTTCCGCGGAACGATGGCACAATGGGAAGCAATTGAAAAATATGAAGAATGGAACAATTCCTGTTCGATCAAAAAAATCATCTGCACAGACGGTACGATCAATCTTTAATTGAATGCTCAAACGGCATAACTCCAAAAAGGTTATGCCGTTTTCGATTGTTGCGAAATATTTTGAAATTAAACGTTTAAGTTTATAAAAACAAATATTATAAAAATACTGAAAAAAATGAAAAGTACTTGCATTATTTTGTGATATATGATAAAATTTGATTGAAATAAAAAAGTGGAGGTATATACCATGCCAAGAGAATTCAGACCGATTGACGAATCCATTTTCAAAACAGCTCCCTGTATCGAAAGATACCCTGATCCTGTTCTGACATATAAGGACGTTCCTTATAAAGCGGCGTTGACGTTCAATGCGGGCGTTTTGAAAAAAGAAAACGGAAAATATATCATGATTTTCCGTAATGACTACGGCGATTACGAAAAACAGACGTTGGAAGGCACCAATATGGGCGTTGCTTATTCCGATGACGGTATTCATTTCGAAGTAGATCCCGAACCTTGCTTTGCCATGAAAGACGATGAGATCAAACGTGTTTATGACCCTCGTATCACCGAGATCGACGGTGAATATTGTATTTGCTTTGCCGTTGATACCAAACACGGCGTTTGCGGCGGTATGGCAACCACAAAGGACCTCAAAAAGTTTGACGTGAAATCTATCTCCGTTCCCGAAAACAGAAATATGGTTCTGTTTCCCGAAAAGATTAATGGAAACTATGTCCGTCTGGAACGCCCCATGCCCGTTTATTCCCGCGGCGGCGACGTTTTTGATATCTGGCTTTCCGAATCTCCCGACCTCGTTTACTGGGGCAAATCCCGTTTGGTTATGGGCGTGGAAGACGTTCCTTTCGCAAACGACAAGATCGGTCCCGGTGCGGCTCCTCTGAAAACGGATAAGGGATGGCTGATGATTTTCCACGCGGTTGACCGCGACCTTTCCAGAGGTAAAAACGGTTGGGAAGCAAAATGGACCAAACGCTATACCATCGGTATCGCGCTTCTCGACCTCGAAGATCCCTCCAAGGTCATCGGTATGTCCAAACAGCCTCTGATCGTTCCCGAAGGATATTGGGAAAGAGAAGAAGGCTTCCGCACGAACGTGCTTTTCCCCTGCGGCGCGATCCTTGAAGATGACGGCACGGTACGTATTTATTACGGCGCAAGCGATACCGTTGTTTGCATGGCAACCGCAAAACTTGACGATCTGATTGCTCTTTGCACAGAACCCAGAAAATAAGATTATAATTATGGAAGAGAAAACCGCTTCGCGAAAGTGAAGCGGTTTTCTAAAAGAAACAATATGTTGAATTTCACTGAGGATGTTATGAAAATTGCCATTATGGGATACAGCGGTTCCGGAAAATCCACGTTGGCGCGGGAGCTTGCGGAGATTTATCATACGGACGTTTTGCATTTTGATGCTATACAATTTTTGCCGAATTGGGAAGTCCGCAATGACGAAGAAAAGAAACGAATGACCCAAGAATTTATGGATACTCATGAATCATGGATCATTGACGGAAATTATTCCAAGCTTTTTTATGAACGCCGTATGGAAGAAGCGGATGTGATCGTTCTTTTGCTCTTTGGTCGCTTCGACTGCCTGCAACGCGCTTACTGTCGGTATCTCAGATATAAAAATACAACCCGTCCCGATATGGCGGAGGGCTGCAATGAAAAATTTGATTTTGAATTTATCAAATGGATTCTTTGGGAAGGGCGGAGTAAAAGAGCAAGAAAACGCTATGCAAACGTGATTTCACAATACCCGAAAAAAACCGTCGTGATTAAAAATCAAAAACAGTTGGATTCGTACCGAAAAAGTCTTACCGATACGAAAGCCTACGTTACGGAGGAATGATGATGAAACTTGCCATGAACGGAATTGATCTTGCGAACCGATTCGGTTTTGAAAAAGCGATTGATATTTGTAAAACAGCAGGATTTGATTCTATGGATTACAGCTTGCAATGCATGGAAAAGCCGAACGATATTCTGAACGATGAAAAAGAATACGCGAAAAAAGCATGGGAATACAGAAAAATTACGGATGAAAAGGGTTTTCCCATTACGCAGACCCATGCGCCGTTCGCTTTTTCCGGCTGGAATGACCCGAAAGCTTGCGAAGAATTTATTTTCCCCGCAATTCGCCGCTCGATTGAAATATCAGCGATTCTCGGCGCAAAGATTGCAGTCATTCACCCCTTGCACCATTTCGTTTATAAGGGACATGAGGATGAAATTTATGAGAAAAACATGGAATTTTACCGTTCTTTGATTCCGATTTGTAAGGAATACGATATCAAGGTCGGCATTGAAAATATGTTCCAAAGAGAGCTTTTGCGCGCGCATATTTCTTTTGATACCTGTGCAACGATTCCCGATTTTCTCCGTTATATTGACACCTTGAACAGTGAATATATGGTGGCTTGTCTGGATATCGGTCATGTGGGACTGCCTTACGGCGATGACGAAGCGTGGGATTTTATCCGTGCGCTCGGACATAAACGCTTGCAAGCGCTCCACGTACACGACAACAACTACCGTATGGACCAACATACGCTCCCGTATCTCGGAAAGATCAATTGGACCGAGGTAACGAAAGCGCTCGGAGAAATTGACTATCAGGGCGATTTCACTTATGAATTGACGGGAGAATTGATTCCGAAAACGATGGATGAAGCCTTTGTTCCCGTTGCCGTAAAATATATCGCGGATCTCGGACGTCATCTCTGCGATATGGTTGAGAAATACCGCATTAAAAAATAGGCGGCGAATCGTCGCCGATGACAGCCCGCCGTATCGTAGTTTGCTCTGATTCAGCGTATAACTCGGCGGCGGCCTATTTTATGAATTTTTAAAAATAAAAAAAGCGGGCAACACCCACTTTTTTTATCAGAAATTACAAATTATTCAGCAACTTCTTCGGTAGCTTCTTCAACAACTTCTTCGGTTGCTTCTTCAACTACTTCTTCAGCAACTTCAACTTCAGCAGCAGCTTTAGCAGCTTTCTTCTTGTTGTTGATAGCGATGATGGTGATGGTTGTAGCGGTAGCAACAACAGCAGCAGCGGAAGCGATAACGATCAACTGGCCTTTAGTCATGTTTTTTGTCCTCCTTGATATATTTTTTAAACGGAGTCAAACGAACTTTGATTCCGTATACAGCATGGTAACCCGGATAGATAACCAAAAGTAAAAACTTTGCTAATATTATAATACATCATTTTCGTTATCCTGTCAAGTGGTATACAAAAAAATCAAACAACAAATTATGGAGAAAATGGCAAATTCATTTTGGAAGATTTGTTTTGACGGCTTTGCAATTTCAGATGGTTGATGTCCATCAATCGGAATGTGTTGACCCAACTGACAAGCCAATCGTTGAATTCGCCTTTTTTGTGTTTTCCGTCAAAACTCCAATCGCTTTGAAAGATTGCTTCATTCTGCGCGCCTGCAGGACGGAGAAACCCGTGCAATTCCGTTTTTCCGTCGCTGATTCCACCGAAAATGTATTCACGCAAAGCTTTGGAGGCAAGTTCCCAGACGGAATGTTTTGTGCATGCGGCAAGATAGCGAAAATCGGGAATATAAAAACTTGCCCAGCAATCAAGATGATGGTGTTGTACGGAAACGGCTGTTGCGCCGAAGGTTGTGAAACCCAAACGTTCGGCATCGGTGCCTTTTGGGAAAGGAATGTCGTAATAAAACATCCAGGTTTGCAGATAACAAGCGATATTTTCGGCTTTTTCCAAATACATTGGGTCGCCCGTCAAGCGTTCAAGCATGAGAGAGGCGCGTAAAATCGGGCCTGCGCTTTCCTTGTCGACGCAATACGTATCCAGCGCGCCGCCTGCCGCAACATTGCGAGAAAGATAGGTGTCATAATAAAAATCAAAGGAATTTTTTCCTGCCAAAAGATATTTTTCCTCCCCCGTAATACGGTACATTTGTAGAACCGCAACGGTTACCATGCCGCCCGCCATACCGAGATCACAAAGAACTGCTCCTTTTTCGTTGACGGTTTGCGGAAAACCTTTTCCCGCGGCGAGATGATGTAAAAGCACGTCCAGAACGCCGCGCGCGGATTCCAGATAATCCTTCCGTTCCACCCCGCCGTTTTTCAGAAGAATGTAACAATTCAGATATTGATAAACCAACCATCCGAGGTTGCAGAGGTCAAGAGAATACTCTGTTTTTCCTTGAAACACATCGTCCAGAAGAACGGGGAAGAGTCCGCTCGGAAAGCGGTATTTCTGCCACGTATCCAAAATGGAAACCGCATCCTTGAAATCCGATGATTCTGTATCAAATTGACCTTCCGGCGCAAAAGCCATGTCAAAGGGCGCGATAGGTGTTTTTTGCGTCAGTGTAAAATGTTGCTTTTCGGCTTGGTCCAAGAGAAGAAGAAAAGCGTTGGAAATATTTTGTCCGCACCATCCGCATTCATAACGGCCGTTTTTTCGATAAACAAATTCCGAGTACGGGATTTCGGCTTTCTTTTTTTGAGGATTCGGTAAAAATCCCATGTTCGTCAGCGTATTTTCTCCGATATGTTCCACAAGACGGCGCAAAAAAGACATGGAATATTCGTAAATTTCAAGTTTATCGCGCGAAACGGAAGGTCTTGCCCATTTTGTCAGCAGAAATTCAATCAATGGGCGGTAACCGAAAATTCCCGTATTTTCATAAAGAAAAAGATTTGCCGAAACCGTAAAACTTTCTTGCGGAGAGAGTGTAACGGTATTGAGAACGGCATCTCCGTAACGGAATTTTTCAAGATATGCCTTCGGATATTCAATATGCGTGAAAAATACACGCTGAATGACAGAATCCCCTCGGATTTCCAAAGAGCAGGAACTGCGGATATCTTCTTTCGATAAAAAAAGCGCGGAACAGCCTTGCTTGCCCATGACAACGGTACAGCCCGGAACACCCATACGGTCAGAGGAAAAAATCCATGGTTCATATTCGCAAAGAAGTCCTTTCGGTTCCATACCGTTCCCGAATTGATTTCCGGAATAACTGACGGAAGGAATAAACCAACCGAGAGGGGAATTTTCCGTTTGAACGGAAATGCAGGGAATGAAAGAAATTTCAGTTTCTCCCATATTTCGGATCGTTCTGGAAACGGAAATCAGATTTCCTTTGTTTTTTGTACTGTCTTCAACGGAAATGAAATTTTTTTCAAGCAGAGAAATCTTTTGATTTTGAATATAAAATTGATCCGGTAATAAAATAAAGTGATCCATAGAAAGCTCCTGAAAATATTTTTTTCAGTATATCATAAATCGAGGTTGGAATCAAGTGAAAAATTTCTTTATATATTGAAAAAGTGCTTCCCGATTTTGAGTTGGAAAGCACTTTTGAAATTACAATACTTTTTCTTCCGAGAGAGAGGTTTCGTTCATTTTATCCAAGGCGTTTTTTTGCTTTTTTGACTGAATGGTAAGAGCAATTTTTCGAATGCCAATCGCTGTAAGCAAAATCAGATAAGCAACGAACGAAAACGCCGCAAAATAAATGATTGTGCAGAACGGGAAGGGGACAACTGCCTGAACGGATGAATAAACGGGGAGATGAGGAGGATGATGGGGGCTGATATAGAACATATTGAACGTTTCTTCCAGGCCGCATTTGTAAGTAATTTCATTTAAGATCATGGCGATTCCCATTGCGCAGGCAAAAACGGACATGGCTTTGAGAATGGTTTTATGCTGAAGTTTCACGTGGCCGCTGTAAAGCAGATAGATGGCAACCGAAATCATGGTTCCGTGGCAGATAGATGTTTGGATGTTGATACCGATGATATTTGTATAAATATCATTGGGGTAAACCATCACGCAAAGTCCCGCAAACATTGCGTAAGTTGCAAGGAATGCGCAGAGTGCGTCATGGATTTTGCCTTTCTTGATGATTCCCGCAAGCAAGCCCGCATACATTGGTGTGGAACAGAATTGCCAAGGGAAAGCGTACCATTGATAATCAAATGTAATCCCGTTTCCGTAAGAGAAAGAATAATTGATCTGTTTATAAATTTCCAGAATTGTAACAACGATTGCAACGGCAAGAACCACTTTTCTGACGCGTTCGGGACGATCTTTTTTGTGAAAAACGCAAAGTAAAACGGCGAAAAGAATTGTCAGAATCCAAAAGAGAATATGAAACCATCCCCACGCAGGAGGAAGCGTCATTTTTGAATCCAGAATTTTAAGTAAATTTTCCCAAAAAGTCATATTCAAACTCCTTTTTCAATTTTTTATAACCGTGAATAGCAACGGTAGCTTATTTATCTTCTCGTAAAAAATCGAAAAAGGTTTCAAAATTCTTTGAAAATTTTTTGAAAAAGTAAATTTTATAAAATTTCGGAAAGATAAACGGGAATTTAGAAGAATGAAGAAAGCAAAATGCAGAATGAAGGTAAACGATTATGTCAGCGCACGACGGGGCAAATTCGGTTCACGCAAAAAAGCAGATCAAACTAACCAGATGAATTTGTAAAAATAGCGGAAATCTTGCTTAATTCGACCGTTTTAGGGAGAATTAAGCATACCGCGTTAAGTTTTTGCAATTTCATCTGCGCAGAAAGCGCAAAATCTGATGAGGCGGTCAAGCTGCCCAAGCTTGTTTGCTTCTTTTTTGGAACTTTTTTCTTGCAAATCAAGAAAAAAGTCAATCTAAACAATCATTTATCTTTATAGTATTCTTAATTAAAAAAGCGGGCAACGCCCGCTGGAGGTTGCTCGCCTATCGCAGTTAAGACTGTATCCAAACGATATAAACGGCGAGGTTCTATTTGCGCAATTTCCTATGCAATAAAAAAAGAGTTCCGGTTCAACCGAAACTCTTTCAAGCAGATATTTATGAATTTTTTGATTCATTGGAGTCGTTACTTTTTTGAACATAATGTTTTCCTTTTTGCTTGCGCCTTTTGACACATTCTGAGAGCAAATATTCGATCTGACCGTTGATCGAACGGAAATCATCTTCTGCCCATTGTGCAATATCTGCATATAATTTTGGTGAAAGGCGCAAAGGAACTTGTTTTTTGCGGTTGTCTTTATCTTCCATATGTACCTTTAGTATAAACTTCCCGAATTAACAACGGGCTGTGCATCGTGATTTCCGCAGAGTACGACGAGCAAATTGGAAACCATTGCGGCTTTGCGTTCTTCATCCAATTCAACGACGTTCTTTTCGTTCAAACGTTCCAGCGCCATTTCAACCATGCCGACTGCGCCGTCAACGATCATTTTTCTGGCATCGATGATGGCGGAAGCTTGCTGACGTTGGAGCATAACGGCGGCAATTTCGGGCGCATAAGCAAGATAAGTGATTCTTGCTTCCACGATTTCGATTCCCGCTTCGTCTACGCGCAATTGAATTTCTTTGCGAATACGTTCGGCAACGATTTCGCTGGAACCGCGCAAAGAACCTTCATCGGCAATACCGTCGCCTGTAGTATCCACATTGGGGGCAACGTCATAAGGATAGATACGAACGACGTTGCGCAGTGCGCTGTCGCATTGCAGGGAGAGGAATTCCTTGTAATTATCCACGTTGAATACAGCTTTTGCAGTGTCAACGATTTTCCACGTAACGGCGATTCCGATTTCAATGGGGTTACCGAGACAGTCGTTGATCTTCTGACGGTTGTTGTTGAGCGTCATGATCTTCAAGGAAATTTTGTTGTTGATTGCTTCGGGCTGCTGTTGACTGGAAACCGCAGGTCGGGTGGTTACGTCTCCGCTTTGATTGAGCTTGGTTTTTGCCGCGGGATTGACTGCGGTACAGAACGGGTTGACGAAAAAGAATCCGTCTCCTTTGATAGTTCCGATATATGTACCGAACAGTGTTAAAACAAGCGCTTCCTGCGGTTTGAGTACTTTGAGTCCGCAAAAGGGAATCCAGATCAGAAACAGCATGATCATACCGATGATGAATGCTACGGGAGATTTTCCCTGATCGAGCAGAATGCCTCCGTAAACGGTAAGACCGATGGCAATCAAAAGGGCAAACAATGTTAAGATCAGAACGATCATACCGTTCTTTTTCTTGGTTAAAACAATTTCTTTCATAAATAAACCAATCCTTTCTTGTGATATCATAATGATATCACAATGATGTGAAAAAGTCAAGAGGTTTTTGAAAATATCCAAAAATTTGTCGGAAAAGACTTGAAATAAAAAATATATATGATATAATGGAAAATTATAACTCTGCCGTATTGGCGGATGAAATTTATAAAGGGAGATGACCTGATTTTGAAAAACAGAAAACTTTTATATTCTCTTTACGCTTCCTTGTTTGCGGCGTTGGTTTTCGTTGCAACGATGATTATTAAAATTCCGACATTGACGGGCGGATATATGAACATCGGAGACGGTATGGTTCTGCTTTGCGGATTTATTCTCGGACCGGTTTGGGGCGCACTTGCTGCGGGAATCGGTTCCATGCTTGCGGATTTGGTTGGTTATCCGATTTATGCAATCGCAACGTTTTTAATCAAAGCGCTGATGGCTGTCGTTGCATATTTTCTTGCGAAATTTTTGAAAACGATTTTCAAAAAAAGACGTTTCATTGCCTATACGATTGCAGGCTTTGCGGCTGAATTGATTATGATTGGCGGATATTTTGTTTTTGAAGCCGTTTTCATGAGTTACGGACTTGGCGCTGTTGTCAGCGTTTTACCGAACGTTTTGCAGGGCGTTGTCGGTATTGCCGTCGGCGTGGTATTGATGGCTATTTTCGACAAAACGAAATTGATTGAAAAAATGATGAGAAAGAGAGATAAATAAAATGATTTTGGATGAAATCAGAGCGCAATCAGCGCAGGCGGCAAAAGATATTTGCGAAGCCGCCGCTTTGAAAAAAGGAGATATTCTTGTTGTTGGCTGTTCTTCCAGCGAAGTTTGCGGCGCGAAGGTTGGAAGCGCATCCAGTCCCGAAACGGCAGAAGTAATCTTTGAAGGACTTGCCGAAGTTTTGAATCCGAAAGGAATTTATATTGCGGCGCAGTGTTGCGAACATCTGAACCGCGCGATTATCGTCGAAAAGGCGGCTGTTCCTTTTACGGAGATCGTTAACGTGGTTCCTCAGCCGAAAGCGGGAGGTTCCTTTGCGACTGCCGCATACAAACATTTTGAAAATCCTGTTGCAGTGGAAGAGATCCACGCAGACGCGGGTTTGGATATCGGCGGAACGCTGATCGGTATGCATTTGAAAAAGGTTGCCGTTCCCGTGCGCCTTTCTTTGAATCATATCGGGGAAGCGATCTTGCTTGCGGCAAGAACCAGACCGAAATTCATTGGCGGTATCCGTGCGCATTACGACGAAAATTTGCTTTGATTGATTTCCTCATGGTGAAATGCCATGAGGATTTTTACTTCTTGGGCAATTGCGGAAAATCAAGATAACCAAAAAATATAAATAACGCGAGTTCGATGAAAAAGGTAAGATAAACGGGAATTTAGAAGAATGAAGAATGCAAAATGCAGAATGAAGGTAAACGATTATGTCAGCGCACAACGGGGCAAATTCGGTTCACGCAAAAAAGCAGATCAAACTAACCAGATGAATTTGTAAAAATAGCGGAAATCTTGCTTAATTCGACCGCTTTAGGGAGAATTAAGCATACCGCGTTAAGTTTTTACAATTTCATCTGCGCAGAAAGCGCAAAATTTGATGAGGCGGTCAAGCTGCCCAAGCTTGTTTGCTTCTTTTTTGGAACTTTTTTCTTGCAAATCAAGAAAAAAGTCAATCTAAACAATCATTTATCTTTCCATCGAACTCACGTTATTTTATAAAAAACGAAAAAAACACTTGACAAAGTATAATATTGTCATTATAATATAACTGTACTAACATAGATAGTACAGTTGAGCGAAAGGAGAAAACTATGCTTGTCATTGACAAATTTTCAAGGAAACCGATTTACGAGCAGATTGTCGAGGGGATTGAAAGAGAGATTATGATGGGAATTTTACGTGAAAGAGAACAGCTTCCTTCCATTCGTGAGCTTTCCGCATTGCTCGGAGTCAATCCCAATACGATACAAAAAGCATTTCAGGAACTTGACCGAAACGGAATTATTGTTTCGGGGCAGGGAAGAGGATGTTTTGTTTCAGACAAGGCAACCTTAAAAATCAAAGAAAAACTTTCCGTGAAAATTACGGAAATAGAAAGCATTGCCTCGGAACTTGCCCGAGCGGGAATCGAAGAAGAAAAGTTGATTTCCGCCATCAGACGCGCTTATGCGGACATTCAAAAATAGAAAGCGTGTTATAACGAAAAAGAAAGGAATTATTATGATTTGTGCAAAAAACATAACGATGGAATTTGACGGATTTGCGGCGCTGAAAAACCTGAACTGTGAAATTCCCGATGGCGTGATCTATGGATTGGTCGGAAGCAACGGCGCGGGAAAATCCACGTTTTTACGTTTACTCAGCGGTGTTTATAAACCGAAATCGGGCGAGATCACCGTAGACGGAGAGCCGCTTTACGAAAATCCGAAAATCAAGAAAGACATTCTTTACGTGCCCGATGAACTTTATTTTCTTCCGCAGTCTTCCATGCGTGTCATGGCGAATTTTTATGCGGCGGCGTACGAAAACTTCAGTTTTGAGCGTTTTTATCAATTGGTAAACACGTTTGGTTTGGATGAAAACGCGAATATCAATACCTTTTCCAAAGGTATGAAACGGCAGGCTTCCACGATCCTTGCGCTTTCCGCCATGCCGAAATATCTGTTTTTCGACGAAACCTTTGACGGATTGGACCCCGTTATGAGAAATCTTGTCAAGCAGGTAATCTATAACGACGTTCTCGAACGGAAAACCACGACGATCATTACCTCTCATTCGCTCCGCGAATTGGAAGATACCTGCGATCAGCTTGCGCTTTTGCATAAAGGGGGCATTGTGTTCGAAAGCGATATCCAGAACCTGAAAACGTCGCTTTTTAAAATACAGGTTGCGTTTGATGAAATTTTTGACCGTTCCCGCTTTGAAAATATCCGTATTTTGGACTATACGCAAATGGGTTCGGTTGCAACGTTTATTGCCAAAGGAAACAGAGAAGAAACTGTGGATTTGCTCCGCGCAAAAAATCCGCTTTTGCTGGACGTTTTGCCCTTGAATCTGGAAGAAGTTTTTATTTATGAAATGGAAGCGCTCGGTTACGCTTTCAAGGATATTCTGATGTAAGGAGTGTGTTATGAAAAATATATTTTCTCCAAAGCTTTATTTGCAGGGCTTGCGTAAAGTCCGTACGCTCGGTATTGCCATGGCAATCGTGATGATCGCGCTGAACGCCTGGATTCCCTTGATGTGCATGAATACGTCTAACGGTTTTGTTGACGGAGAAGCCGTCATTACAGCTGTGGAAGCGGGAATGTTTGCGCCGTTCGGGCTTTTGTTTCTTGTTTTTGCTCCGTTACTCGTATATAATATGTTTTCTTATCTGAACGAAAGAAAATCCTCGGACTTTTTTCACGCTCTGCCGCAAAAAAGAATTTGCGTTTATATCAGCTTTATGTCTGCAATTCTGACATGGATTCTTTCCGTTTTGCTGCTCAGTACCGTTGTCAATTCCGTTTTGTGGTCAGCGGCGAAATATTATACGGTTTCCGTGGACGTTATTGTTATGACGACACTCGGCTTTTTCATTCTGGCATTGGTTATGGCGGGATTTATGGCGCTTGCCATGACGCTTACGGGAACTGCCGTTGCCAACTGCTTGGTATTTTTGCTTTTCTTCCTCTTTATTCGCGCTTTCGGTTTGTTTTTCCTTTACGGCTTGGAAGGTATTACGCCGATGTTTAACCACATGCATTCATGGCTTCGTATTTTTGATTGGGATTTCTTCCTTCCCCTTGCTTTTTTGATTAAAATTCTGGACGGGGGTTCAACCAATGGTGCGTTCGGCAATGTGGGGCTGTTGATTTATTGGTTTGCCGTTGCAGTTTTGCTTCTGATTGGTTCCGCTCTTACGTATTGCCTGAGAAAGAGCGAAAGCGCAACGAAAAGCGCGCCCAATAAAATCATGCAGAATATTTACCGCATTGGCGTAACGTTTCCTTTTATGATGTTGGGTGCATTCCTCTTTATTGATCAAAAAGATTTTTATTGGGGTTTGCTTTGTTTTGTGATGGCTTTTCTCGTCTGGGTTATTTTTGAACTGCTGACCACGAAAAAGATCAAAAACGTATTTCGCTCGCTTCCTCTTTTTCTGATTCCCGTTTTGCTGACTGCGGTATATCTCGTTTCCTTGAACGGAGCAAGCAGATTCGTATATCATACCGTTCCCGAAAGAGATGAAATTGCAGGCGCAAAAATCGAAATTATAGGATCACATAAGGATTTGTCCAATGCTATTCTTTCTCTGACCGAAACGACGGATGAAGAAACGATTGACCGTATTTTCGAAGCTATCTCCTGCACAAAAGAAAGCGAAAGCTGGAGTTGGAATGAAATGGCGCTGAAAGGATATATCTATTCGGAAACCGTTACCTTGCGTTTGCGTTCAGGCAGAAAAATAACGTATGATCTCCGTTCCAATTTTGACTTATACGAGGTGTTCCGAAAAGCGCCGGATATTCAGGAGCAGATTCTGACTCATTACGTTGATGATGCAAATATTGAATTTGCTTACGGCGCCGATTTTTCCAAGGAATATGGCGCAAAGATCTGGGAGGCTTTCAAGGAAGATTTCAATGCTTTGACACATGAGGAAAGATTGGAATATTTCAATCTGTACGCGCCTTATGATACAGGTTGTATCCTTTATGCAAGCGGAAGTTACAAAGGACTCAGTTTTACGCAGCAATATTTTCTCCATCCCGTTTATACGCCGAAGGCTATGAAGCTTTGCCTGGAATATTATCAGACAGGCAGCGCAAAGACTTTGCAAGACTTTTGTGCGGTAAGAGATGAGATTTTGCAATATACGTCCGATGACATCCTGTTTATTTCCATGGAAATCAGAAGCTATATTTATTCGGACTGGCGTTCTTATACCACGAATATGCAGGTCATTCAGGCGTTTTTGCGTGAAGTTTCTGCAGATGAACGTCTGACGAACTACAGCGAAGCGAAAAACGTTTATCTTGTTATGTTTAGGACACAAACGTTAGATGAAGATGATGAAAAATACGGATATTTATCTTCCTCGCTTTATTTGACGTTTTCCGAAGAAGACCTGAAGCTATATGAAGAAATTGTGGCTCGATATAAAAAATAAAAATCCAAGACTTTAGAAAGAAAGATATCATGAAAATTCAAAAAATTGCAAGAATTGGTTTGTGGACGGCATTTGCCGTTTACGGTTTTGCGCTCATATTCATTTTGTTTTTGAGTAGGATCGGGAGATATCCGTATGAATCATTTTTAGAATACGTAAAATATTCCGTCAATCTGATTCCGTTCAAACCCGTTTGGGGATACGTTCAGGATTATATGGAACAAGGCAGTTGGATTCTCACGCTTGCCATTCGCAATATTGGCGGAAATTTCATTTTGTTTTTCCCGATGGGAATATTTTTGCCTTGTCTGTTTCCGAAAACACAAAAATTCCGCAGAACCGTGTTGATTTCGTTTTGCACGATTCTTTGCGTAGAGTTGATACAGCTTCTTCTGCGTTGCGGTATTTTTGACGTGGATGATTTGATTTTGAATATCTCGGGATGGTTTCTTGGATTTGCGGTGTTGAAGATTCCGTTTGTCGACAAAATTCTGAAAAAGATTTGTGTTCTGTCTTGCGAGGAAAAAGAAAATTAAATAAAAAAACACGGCGAATTTTTGAAATTTGCCGTGTTTTTTTGAATTATTAAGAAATTACGATAAAATTCTGTGATTTTGTAGAAATACAGAAAAAAGTATGTTATAATACAATTATAGTATAAAAAGAAAGTAGGTTTCGAATGATGAATTTTACTGAAATTGCATTACAGCGCCAATCGTGCCGCGCATATCAGCCAGAAAAAGAAGTGGAAAAAGAAAAATTGGAACGTATCTTGGAAGCGGCGCGCCTTGCTCCCTCTGCTTGCAACGGACAGCCGTATCACATTACCGTCTGCAAAGGAGAGACTGCCCAAGCGGTTGCAAAGGCGGTGCAGGGGATGGGTATGAATAAATTTGCAAGCGATGCGCCCGTTATGCTCGTAATTTCGGAAAAGCCTTATGTAAAAACGGCGGCTTTCGGCGCAAGAGTGAAAGGA
>SVRL01000038.1 GCA_015064845.1 Oscillospiraceae bacterium
CCGGGAATTGGGACTGCTGAAGCCCGGTTCCTCCACGGCGTACATCGCCTACGGAAGTGTCCTTACGGTGGAAATGCTGGTGGAGGGGATGCTGCTGCCCAGCGGCAATGACGCAGCCTATGTGCTTGCTGTAGCGGCAGGCAGAAAGATCGGTATTTCCGAAGCTTGCTCCTATCTTTCCGAGGTAGGTCTTTGCGCCCGTGATTATATCAACAGAGAAGTGAACGCTTCTCTGTCGGGCGGTGAGCTGAAGCGTATTGAAATTGCAACCGTGCTTGCAAGAGGCACAAAGCTTTCTCTTTTCGATGAACCCGAAGCGGGCATTGATCTTTGGAGCTTCAACAATCTGATTAAAGTTTTTGAAAATCTTCACGAAAAACAGGGCGGTTCCATTTTCATTATTTCCCATCAGGAAAGAATCCTGAATATTGCGGATAAGATCGTGGTGGTTGCAAACGGCGAAATCGCGCAGATCGGTTCCAAGGATGAAGTTCTGCCCGCTCTTCTCGGTAAAGCAAATGCGGCTTGCCCCACGCTTTCCGATAAAATTGTTTGAGGAGGTGGCTCTCATGATCGATGAAATTCAGAAAAATCTGCTTCGGGAAATTGCGGATTTGCACACGATTCCCGAAGGCGCATATAATATTCGTGCAAACGGCGAAAAAGCGGCAAGAGCAACCACGCAGAATATTGACATCGTTACCAAAGAAGATAAACAGGGCATTGATATCATTGTCAAACCCTTTACAAAAAACGAAAGTGTTCATATTCCCGTTATCATCAGCGAAAGCGGTCTGAAAGAGGTCGTTTACAATGATTTTCATATCGGCGAAGGCGCAAACGTTTTGATCATTGCGGGTTGCGGTATTCACAACTGCGGTACGCAGACGGCGGAACACAGCGGTATTCATACTTTTTATATCGGTAAAAATGCAAACGTCCGTTATGTGGAAAAACATTACGGCGATGGCGACGGAACCGGCGATAATGTGATGAATCCTACCACGGAGATTTATATGGAAGAAGGTTCCAGAATGGAAATGGAAACCACACAGATCAAAGGCATCAACTCTACCGTGCGTAATACGACTGCAAAGCTTGCGGCCGGCGCAAACCTTGTAGTGAAGGAAAAAATCATGACACACGGCAATCAGCTTGCCGAAACGAATTTCGTTGTTGATCTCAACGGCGACGGTTCCGGTACAAATTTGATTTCCCGTTCTGTTGCCAAAGACCATTCTCATCAGATCTTCCGTTCCAATATCCGCGGTAACGCGCAGTGCAACGGTCATACCGAATGCGATGCCATTATTATGGACGAAGCAACGGTTGCCGCAATTCCCGAAATTACGGCAAACAGCATTGATGCCAGTCTGATTCACGAAGCGGCAATCGGTAAGATTGCAGGTGAACAGATCATAAAACTTATGACACTCGGTCTGGATGAAAAAGAAGCGGAAGAACAGATCATCAGCGGCTTTTTGAAATGAGAAAAAATATCAATCTTTCGCGGATTGCTTCTGCGGCTTTGTTTGCGGCGGCTTTTATTTGGGGGACGTCCTTCGTCATCATGAAGGACGTTTCCGAGAGGCTTCCTCCAAGTTTTTTGCTTGCCGTTCGCTTCACGGTTGCCTGTCTTTTGCTTTCGGTCATTTCGTGGAAAAGATTGAAAAAATTGGATAAGAGCTATATTTTTCCCGGTATTCTGATTGGCGCGCTGCTTTTTTCGGCTTATTTGGTTCAAACGTACGGTTTGATCGGAACCACACCCGGAAAAAATGCATTTTTAACGGCTTCTTACTGTATCATTACGCCGTTTTTGTTCTGGATCGTATCCCGAAAACGTCCGGATGGATTTCATCTTGTTTCGGCGCTTGTCTGCCTCGGCGGAATATTACTGATTTCCGTTGATTTCTCAAGTGAAAATCTCTTTTCTGTGGCGCTCGGAGATATTTTGACTTTGATTTGCGGCTTCTTTTACGCTGCACATATCGTTGCGATCACGACGACGGCAAACGACAAAGACCCTATGCTGATTACGATCTTGCAATTCGGCGTGGCGGCGATTTTGTCGTGGGTTTCTTACGGTATTTTGCACGCGCTCGGAAAAGCTCCTTTTTTCATGGAAGGCGCAAATCTCGGAGGGCTTTCGCTTCAGCTTCTCTATCTTGCCTGCGCCTGCACGGCGGCGGCGCTGTTTCTTCAGAATTTCGGTCAGAAATATGCCCATCCGACGGGAGCGGCGGTTATTTTGACTTTTGAAGCCGTATTCGGCGCGCTTTTCTCTTTGCTCTTGGGCAGAGAAGAAGGTTTTGATGCTTTGCGCGCGTTTGGTTTTGTTCTTGTTTTTTTGGCGGTTATCATTTCGGAAACGAAACTCTCTTTTCTTCGGAAAAGAAAAAATAAAACGATTCACAAAGGAGATTTATCATGAAAGTAATTGTTTGTCAGGACTATGCGGAAATGTCTGTAAAAGCGGCAAGAATCATTGCGGGACAGATTATTTCCAAACCCGACGGTATCCTCGGTCTTGCAACGGGTTCCACTCCCGAAGGTGCATACAAGGAATTGATCCGTCTTTATGAAAACGGTTTGATTGATTTTTCCGAGATCAAAACCTACAATCTCGATGAATATTATCCCATCAAACCCGATAATGACCAAAGCTACCGTTATTTCATGGATCAGCATCTTTTCAATCACGTAAATATCAAGAAAGAAAACGTACATATCCCCAGCGGCGAAATGAAAAATCCCGCAGTGGAATGCAAGGAATACGATGAAATGGTTGAAAAAGACGGCGGCATTGACCTCCAGCTTCTCGGTATCGGTCAGAACGGCCATATCGGCTTCAACGAACCCGGCGAATCTCTTTACTATGAAACGCACCTGACGGATCTTACCGAAAACACCATTCAGGCAAACTCCAGATTTTTCGCTTCCATTGACGAAGTACCGAAGCAGGCAATTACCATGGGACTTGGCACCATCATGAAAGCAAAGAAGATTCTTCTTCTTGCGAGCGGCAAGAATAAACACGAAGCAATTGCGCATTTGCTCGGCGACCGCATTGATCCTCAGGTTCCCGCAACCTTACTGAAAGTACATCCCGACGTGATTATCCTTTGCGATAAAGCAGCTTACGAAGGTTAATGCCATGGCACTGATCAATTTGAAATTTGCATCCGAAGTTCTGGGTATGCAAACGGAAATCAACGTTGTGGTTCCTCAGAGAAGCACGAAAGGTCAGATCGGTATGTCGGGGGAAGCAAAGGGCGAAAAATACAAAACGCTTCTGCTTTTGCACGGTCTCAGCGACGATGCCAGCACATGGCTGCGCCGTTCTTCCATTGAGCGTTATGCAACGGAAAACGGTATTGCCGTTATTATGCCCGGCGCGGAAAGAAGTTTTTATACCGATATGAAATACGGCGAAAATTTCTATACTTATATCAGCGAAGAAGTTCCGCGTATTGCAAGAGAATTTCTGCCCTTGTCCGATAAAAGAGAAGATAACTTCATCGCAGGTCTTTCCATGGGCGGTTACGGCGCCTTGAAGATTGCTTTGAAGCATCCCGAACGTTATGCGGCTGTCGCAGGACTTTCCAGCGTGGCAGATGCGCAGGACTTTATCGAAGTTCATGCGCCGAAGGTCGGAAAGCTTGTTTTCGGCGACGAAATGAAAGTTCCTCCGGAGGAAGATCTTTTTGCGCTTGCCGAAGTGTGCAATTCCTCTGAAATCAAACCGCGCGTCATGATGATCGAAGGACTCAGCGATTTTCTGTTGGACGGTAATCTTCGTTTGAAAGCAAAATTTGAATCTCTGGATTATGACTATACTTATATTGATGCACCCGGCGGACACAGTTGGGCGTTTTGGGATAGGCATATCCAATACGTTCTGAAATGGATGCTTGGTAAAATATGAAAGTCAAAGAGATTAATTTTTCGGATTACGATTACAAACGCGTTTGTGTTTACGATGAAAATCAGACGTATTATCCCGTCGGAGGCGAACACGTGCTTTTGGCTCAATACGGTGAAAAGGAAGCGGAAGATCATATTTCCGTGGATGAATACGGTTGGCTTGTGATTTATATCAAAGGCGCAGTTCGTGAAGATATGTAAATAAGGCAAAACCCGTTTACGCAAATGTAAGCGGGTTTTTCAATTGACAAAAACAGCAATCTTTGATACAATGGATATATAAATGAAAGTAAAAAGGAGTCAGCTATGTCGGATTTTATCATTGATAACGGAATTTTGAAACTGTATAAGGGGGACGAAAGCGACGTTGTAATCCCCGATGGCGTTACAAGCATTTCTCAGATGGCTTTTGCTTATAAGAGATGTGTGCGGAGCATCGTCATTCCCGAAGGAGTAACGGATATTGGTGAGCACACATTTCAAACATGTGAAAATTTGCAGAGTGTTACAATTCCGAACGGTGTAAAGAGTATAGGAAAATATGCTTTCTTTGCTTGCAAGAGCTTGCAAAGTCTTACCATTCCTGACAGCGTAACGGATGTTGATGACAACGCGTTCGCTTTGTGTGAAAATTTGCAGAGCCTTACGATCGGACACGGCATCAAACGTTTGAGCAAGGTTGCGTTTTCGACTGATATGAAGCTTCGAAAATGTGTAATCCTTCCGAGCTCGGAAGACGAAAATCTGAACAAAATGATTTTAACTATAATCGGAACGAAAAATTTTGCACTTCCTTTTTTATTGGATGGATTGGAAACCAATGCATATATTCTGAAAACGGTAAAAAGCCGTGTTGTTGCTAAGAAATTTCGTGAAGAGTATGCGCCGCTTTTGATTGAGAAAAATGAATCTGCAGCGTTTGCGAAACTGCTCTCTCTTGTCAAAAAAATGCCGGTGGAAGAAATCGATGCTTATATCGAAAAAGCGCAAAATATGGCGGAAATACGAGCTATGCTGATAGAATATAAAAATCGGCTCTATCCGAAGGTGATTCTTGAAAAAATGGAAGAAATCCAAACGGAAAAGGAGTTCGGCTTGCGTGAAAAAACGCTTGCGGATTACAGAAAAGATTTCAAAATCGTCAAGGATGCAAAAAAATACAGGATCACGGGGTACAAGGACGAAAACGAAAGCATATTGATTCCCGCAACGATCCAAGGTCTTCCCGTGCAAATCGAGGCGTATGTGTTTGAGAAAGCTGAAAAGCTTTTGCATGTTTATATTGAGGACGGTATGCCGTATATCAGCGACCGTGTATTCGCCGGTTGTAAAAGCTTGCAGAGTATTGCGATTCCGGAAAGTGTAAAATCGATCGGCAGATATGCATTCGATTGCTGTATCAATCTGAAGACGATCGCGCTTCCGGAAAGCGTAACGGCAATCTTTGCTTATGCGTTCAATAATTGCAGGAATTTGGAGAGTATGACGATTCCCGGCCGTGTAACGATCATGGGGGACGGTGTGTTCTGCGGTTGTAAAAGCTTGAAAAACATTACGATTCCAAGCGGTGTAAAGATCGTCACGGAAAATATGTTTTCCTATTGTGAAAATTTGCAGAGCATCACAATGCCCGAAAGCGTAACGAGTATCGAAGAAGCTGCATTTTGGTGGTGTTTCAATTTGCAAAGCCTTACGATTTCCAAAAATGTGACGAGTATCGGTAAGGATGCTTTCGTTGATTGCAGAAGCTTGCAGACTATTCAAATTCCCGAAGGTGTAACGGATATCAGAAGCGGTATGTTTTTTGATTGCAAAGGCTTGCGGAGCGTTATTCTTCCGAACAGTATAACAAATATCGGCGACGGCGTTTTCTACGGTTGTGAAGCTCTGCAGAATATTCAAATTCCGGAAAGTGTAACGACCATCGGTGAAAGCTCGTTTGAAAATTGCAGAAGCCTGCAATATCTCACGATTCCCGAAAGCGTGACATCTATCGGAGAAAAAGCGTTTTTGCGCTGTGAAAAACTAATCCTTTGCTGCAAAGAAGGAAGTTATGCTCAAAAATATGCGCAGAAAAATGAAATTCCCGTTAAAATCGTGTAAATGAAAAAAGAAAACCCGCTTGCGGAAACGTAAGCGGGTTTTTCGTGATTGCAGATTCAAATTTATATTGCTTGAAATGGAATTTTTTGCTCTTTTGCGTACGTTTGCGCATAACTGCCTTCCGGCGCATGGATGGTTAATTTTTCGCAGAATATAAAGGCTTTTTCTCCAATGCTCGTTACGCTTTCGGGAATGGTAATACGTTTCAGATTTCGGCAAAACCAAAATGCAAATTTGCCAATATCCGTTACGCCATCCTCAATATAAACCGTTTCTATATTGTCATTCTCTCCGAAAGCATTTTCATGAATTTGAACGGGAATGCCTCGGATATTTCCGGAAATGACAACATCGGGATTTTGACTTTTATAGCCTGTGATTTTATAAGAACTGCCGTTTTTGATGATTTTGAAATCTTTTCGGTAATCGGCAAGTGTTTTTTCGCGTAAGCCTATCTCTTTTTCAAATTTAACCTCTTCCATTTCCGAGATTTTTTCCGACGGATAGAGATTTTGCTTGTATTCGATCAATCGCGTTGTGATTTCAACCGTATTTTTCTCTACGGAAAGACGGATATAAGTATCGATTTCTTCAAGGGGCATCTTTTTCAAAATGGAAAGTAATTGGACCAACGCTTCGGTTTCTTGCGTTTCGATCAGCGTTGGAATATATTTTTCTATGATTTTTTTGGACGTAATGACGTTCTGTAAATTTTTGCGTATGGTTTCATTGGTTTCCAGACGGCCAAGCAAAAAAGGAAGCGCGAGATTTTCGGCACCGAACATACTTAAAATATGTTTGCTTTGCTCAACGTTTTGCAAAGTGGGCGCAAGTACGATTTTAGGGATGGTTGAGGGAAAGGCGTTTTTGCTGAGACTTGTAACGCTGTCGGGAATGGAGAGTGTTTGTAAGCCTGAACAGTTGTAGAATACATGGGTATATATTTTTGTTACAGTATCGGGAATTGGAATATTTTGCAGATTGGAGCATTCATAAAATAAGCCTTCTTCCAAATTGGTGATACCGCTTCCGATCGTTACGCTTTTTAAGTTGATACACCAAGCAAACGCACCGCGACCGAGTTTGGTTACGCTGTTCGGAATCGTGATATTTTGTAAGCTCGAGCAGCTGTTAAATGCACTGGCTCCAATGCTTTGCACGGTTTCCGGAATAGAAATGCTTTGCAAGTTTGAACATCTCCAAAATGCCATCTCACCGATGTGAGTTACACCGGGAGCAATGAAAATATTCTCTAAATTCGAGCAGTCTTGAAATGTGCTTGAACCGATGCGCGCTACGCTTTCGGGGATTGTAATGCTCCATAAGCTCAAACATCCCTTGAACGCCGATTCACCAATGCTTTTTACGCCATCGGGTATGGTTATGTTTCTGTCTGTACCGTGATATTTTTTCAAAATTCCGTTTTGAATTATAAAGTCGGACATTTTTTTCTCCTGAAAATTTGATTGTTTTATTATTATATCAAATTGTGATATTTTTGTCAACTTACCGGTTTTTCGGATTTCTCAAAAAATGTTCACAAAATAACTGTTGAAAACTGTTGAAATTTATGGTATAATAAATACTTGGAAAAAGCCTTGAATATAATGCAATCAAAGAAAGGGAGCGATGAAAAATGAAAATTTACCGTGCCGGTATTGATATCGGTTCCACAACTGTGAAACTGGTTTTATTGGATGAGGACGGAAAAATATTATACGGAGAATACCGCAGACATTGCGCGCATACGCAGGAAACACTTGCGGAACTTCTGAGGGAAGCGCGTGAAACGGTCGGCGAATGCGAATTGCAGGTAAAGATTACGGGGTCAGGTTCCATTAATCTTGGAAAAGCTCTCGGAATCGGGTTTGTGCAGGAGGTCGTTGCCGTGGCAACGGCGTTACAGTTCACGGCGCCGCAGACCGACGTTGCCATTGAACTCGGAGGAGAAGATGCAAAGATCATTTATTTTGACGGCGGTCTGGAAGAACGTATGAACGGTATTTGCGCGGGCGGTACGGGGTCTTTTATCGATCAGATGGCATCGCTTCTTCAGACCGATGCTTCGGGACTGAATCGAGAAGCGGAAAATTATCAAGAAATTTATCCGATTGCCGCGCGTTGCGGTGTATTTGCAAAAACAGACATTCAACCCTTGATCAACGAAGGCGCTACGAAAGCAGACCTTGCTGCTTCGATTTTTCAAGCGGTTGTGAACCAAACCATTTCGGGACTTGCTTGCGGAAAACCGATCCGCGGCTGTGTGGCGTTCCTTGGCGGACCGTTGCATTTTCTTCCCGAATTGAAAAAAGCGTTTATCCGTACGCTGAAACTGACACCCGAAAATATCGTGGATTCCGAAAATTCTCATTTGTTTGCGGCAATGGGCGCGGCGTTGGAATCGGGCGATGCCGAAAAGGTCGTTTTGTCCGAGCTTTGCGAAAAATTGGATCGGGGTGTGGAAATGGCGTTTGAATTGAAACGCTTGGATCCGCTTTTTGAAACGGAAAAGGATTATCTGGAATTTTGTGAACGGCATGGAAAAGCGAAGGTTAAGAAAAGAGATATCGCAAATTACGTCGGTAATTGTTTCCTCGGCATCGATGCGGGCTCTACGACAACCAAACTTGCCTTGATCGGAGAAGAGGGAGAACTGCTCTATTCTTTCTATGCCAATAATCAAGGGTCCCCCGTACAGACGGCGATCCGCGCGATGGAAGAGGTCGGAAAGGCGTTGCCCGAAACGGCAAAAATCGTTCGTTCCTGTTCCACGGGATACGGTGAAAATCTTCTGAAATCCGCTTTCTGTCTGGATGAAGGAGAGGTAGAAACCATTGCGCATTGTACGGCGGCTGAATTTTTTGATCCCGACGTAGATTGTGTGCTGGATATCGGCGGTCAGGATATGAAATGCGTAAAGGTACGCAATCATTCCGTAGACACGATTTTGCTGAATGAAGCCTGCTCTTCGGGTTGCGGTTCTTTCATTGAGAATTTTGCGAATTCTTTGGGATATTCCGCAAAGGATTTTGCAAAAGAGGCTCTGTTTGCAAGAAATCCGATTGATTTGGGTACGCGCTGTACCGTTTTCATGAATTCAAATGTGAAGCAAGCGCAAAAAGAAGGCGCAACCGTTCAGGATATTTCCGCAGGTCTTGCGTATTCCGTTATTAAAAACGCCATTTATAAGGTTATCAAGCTGACGGATGCTTCCGATCTCGGTATGCATATCGTGGTGCAGGGCGGTACGTTCTATAATCAGGCGGTTTTGCGCGCGTTTGAAAAAATTTCGGGCGTTCAGGCAACCTGTCCCGATATTTCGGGTATTATGGGTGCGTTCGGCGCGGCTTTGATCGCGCGTGAGAGATACAAAGGCGAAGCAACATCCATGCTTCCGATTTCCGAGATTACTGCGCTTACATATAAAACGTCAACGGTTCGCTGTGCAGGCTGCTCCAACCACTGTATGCTGACGGTCAACACGTTCCCCGGCGGACGCCGTCATATTACGGGCAACCGTTGCGAAAAAGGACTCGGCGGAGATAAAGGAAAAGTGAAAGGCCCCAATGTTTCCGCATATAAAATGAAGAGAATCTTCCGTTACGAGCCTTTGGAAAAAGAAAATGCACCGCGTGGAGAGATCGGTATTCCGCGTGTGCTGAATATGTATGAAAATTATCCGTTCTGGGCAACGTTTTTCAAGGAACTCGGCTATCGCGTGGTGCTTTCTCCGCAATCCACCCGAAAGATTTACGAGCTTGGTATGGAATCGATTCCTTCCGAATCGGAATGTTATCCCGCAAAGCTTTCGCACGGTCATATTCAATGGTTGATTGACCAAGGTGTAACGAAGATATTCCATCCTTGCGTATTTTACGAAAGACAGGAAACCTCCCGTGCGCAGAATCACTATAATTGTCCGATCGTGGTTTCTTATTCCGAAAACTTAAAAAACAACGTTGAGGAAGTCGTAAGCGGAAAAGTGGAATACATCCGTCCGTTTATCGCTTTTACGAATGAAAAAACGGCGGCAGACCGATTGGTTCGTCTGTTTGAGAAAAAATGGAACATTCCTGCAAAAGAAATCCGCCGCGCGGTGCATCTTGCTTGGATCGAACAGCTTTCCGCAAAAGCGGACGTGCGCAGAGCAGGTAAAAAAACGCTTGCATGGATGAAAGAAAACGGTGCAAGAGGTATCGTGCTTGCGGGCAGACCGTATCATATTGACCCCGAAATCAATCACGGCATTCCCGAATTGATCGCTTCTTACGGTTTGGCAGTTTTAACGGAAGACAGCTTGCCGATTGAGTTTGACCCTGTCCGTCCGCTTCGTGCCAATGACCAATGGGTATATCATTCCCGTTTATACTCTGCGGCGGAATACGTCAGAACCAGAGAGGATCTGGAATTGATTCAGTTGAACTCCTTCGGCTGCGGTTTGGATGCGGTTACAACGGATCAGGTTTGTGAAATCCTTGAGGGAAGCAATAAACTGTATACCGTTCTGAAAATTGACGAAGTCAATAATCTCGGCGCGGTTCGTATCCGTATTCGCAGTTTGCTTGCGGCGATGAATATGCGCAAGGAAAAGGGAATCGTGCCCATCGTCAAGCCGATTGATTATAACCGTACGCAGTATACGAAAGAAATGCAGAAAGCGGGATATACCATCCTTGCGCCTCAGATGTCGCCGATTCATTTTGATATTTTAGAGCCTGTTTTCCGTGCGTTCGGTTATCATATCGAAGTTCTGGATAACGATAACCGAACAGCTATTGATTACGGTTTGAAATACGTCAATAACGATGCTTGTTTCCCCTCAATCACCGTGGTGGGACAGATTATGGAAGCCGTTCTTTCGGGAAGATACGATACGGACCGATTGGCAATTATGATGAGCCAGACGGGAGGCTGTTGCCGCGCAAGCAATTACGTTGGTTTCATCCGCCGCGCATTGGATAAAGTGGGACTTTCCCATATTCCCGTTATTTCTTTGAATGCCAACGGTATGGAAACGAATGAAGGCTTCAAAATCACACCTGCTTTGCTGCTTGCCGCGTTGAAGGGCGTTGTTTACGGAGACCTCTTTATGCGTTGTCTGTACCGTGTCCGTCCGTATGAGCTGGAAGCAGGTTCTGCGGAGAAGCTGCATCAAAAATGGATTGATATTTGCGTAGATTCTTTGACCAATGAGAAAACGAAGTATTCTTATAAATCTGTTTGTAAGGGAATCGTGGAGGATTTTGACCGTTTGCCGATTGATGAAACACTCCGCAAACCTCGCGTGGGTATCGTGGGAGAAATTCTTGTCAAGTATATGCCCCTTGCCAATAACCGTCTGGTTGAGCTTCTTGAAAAGGAAGGCGCAGAGGTGGTCGTTCCGGATTTGATGGACTTCTTGAACTATTGTCTCTATAATTCCGATTATAAACATGAATTTTTGGGTGCGAAATGGACGTCCTCTGCGGTTGCCAAGCTTGGTGTCGGCGCGATTCGCGCTATGCGCAAGCCTGCTTTGGATGCGCTTCGTGAGAGCCGCCGATTTGAAGAGCCTATGCCGATCGAAGAAATCGCGGAATTGGCAAAACCCGTGCTTTCCATCGGAAACCAGTATGGAGAAGGGTGGTTCTTAACGGGAGAAATGATTGAACTTGTGAAAACTGGTACGCCGAATATCGTTTGTATCCAGCCTTTTGCTTGTTTGCCGAATCATGTTGTCGGAAAAGGCGTTATCAAACTGATTCGCAAGAATTATCCCGAATCCAATATCGTTGCAGTGGATTATGATCCGGGCGCGAGCGAAGTCAATCAGCTGAACCGCATTAAGCTTATGCTTTCCGCGGCAAAGAAAAAATTGGAAAAACAAAATGAAAATTGATTTCGAATAAATGTTGAAAAACGAAAAGAGAGTCTGTGTGAAACGTTTCCTCGGGCTCTCTTTTTCGGAAATATAACGATTTGAAATAAAATTCGGAGGCAGAAATGGAATGGTTTGAAAAATCAGAGTGGATTTGGAGCGACACGAGGGCTTCAAAGGATGAATATGCGGAATTTTATTCCACTTTCTTTTTCGAAGGAGAAGATATTCGCATGGCGATCTCGGCGGACAGCAATTATGCCGTTTATATCAATGGAGAGCTTTCGGCCTTTGGACAATATGCGGATTATCCTTACGATAAAATTTATGACGTTATCGACATAAATTCCTATTGCAAAAAAGGAGAAAATACGCTTGCAATCATTGTTTGGTATTACGGAACAGACACGACTTCCGTATATTATCCCGGAAATGCAGGCTTACTTTTTGACATTTTCAGCGATAGGAAATCCGTTTGCCATAGCGGTGCGCATATACTTTCAAGAAAAAGCCGTGCTTACGTCAGCCACAGAGAAAAAATTCTGACGGGGCAATTGGGATACAGCTTTTTGTACGATGCGTCAAAGGACGACGGTTGGAAAATGGGAAAGGGAAGCGGTTTTTCGGAAAGCACGGTTGTTTCTCAGAATTTACCTTTGCGTAAACGTCCGTGTGAAAAACTTTTCTTGGAAGAACCGAGAGCCGGAGAATTATGTAAAAAGATATCTTCCGAAGATTTGATTTTTGATCTTGGCGTGAATACCGTCGGTTTTCTTCAAATTGAAGCGGAATCCGAAGAAGAGCAAACTATTTTGGTTTCTTATGGGGAACATTTGGCAGACGGCGCGGTGCGCCGAAAGATCGGACGTCGGAATTTCAGTGTGGAGATTGGTTTGAAAAAGGGAAGAACGGTATATATGAATCCATTCCGCCGTTTGGGATGTAAATATTTGGAGGTTCAAAGCGAAAAGCCTTTAAAAGAACTCAAAATTTCGGTGGTTCCCACCATATATCCCGTTTCGGAACAGCCCCGTCCCCAATTAAACTGCTTTGAGAATGAAATTTACGATATTTGCGTTCGCACATTAAAACTTTGTATGCATGAACATTACGAGGACTGTCCTTGGAGAGAACAGGCGCTTTATGCAATGGACAGCCGTAATCAAATGCTTTGCGGATATTATGCGTTCGGAGAAACCCGCTTTCCGCGCGCAAATTTGGAATTGATGGCAAAGGATAACCGAGAGGACGGCTTGCTTTCCATTTGTTATCCCATCAAAAAGAATTTGGTTATTCCGTCTTTTTCTTTGCATTGGTTTACGGAGTGTGCAGAATATTTGCGTTATTCCGGAGATACGGAATTTCTAAAAGCAATTTATCCGAAACTGGAAAGCGTGCTTTCCGTATTTTTATCCAAAATGAAAACGGAAGGAGATGTAATTTTGCCTTTTGCGGGAGAGGGCTATTGGAATTTTTATGAATGGCGGCAGAATCTTGACGGAGATAAAAATACGGATCTCACAGAACCTGATTTGATTCTGAATGCTTTGCTTTCTCTTGCCTTACAGAGAATGGCGGAAATTGCAAACACTCTGTCTTTGCAAAATCGGTATGCGGAAATCGCAAAAGCCTTGAATCGTGCAATTCGGGAGCATTTTTATTGCGAAGAAAAAGAACTTTTTGCTGACCGTATGCAAAACCGTTCGTACAGCGTTCTCGGAAATTCGTTGGCAGTTCTTTGCGGGGCTTGTGAGAAAGAAAAAGCAAGCGCGCTTTGCGAAAAACTGATTTCGGAGAACGTTCTGACACCGATTTCGCTGAGCATGAAGTGTTTTCTCTACGATGCGCTTCTGATAACGGATTTTGAAAAATATCGTACTTATATTCTTTCCGATATTGAAAAATATTATCGCCCGATGCTGGAATACGGTGTGGGAACGGTTTGGGAAACGGAGTTGGGCGAGTCGGATTTTGCCCGCGCGGGTAGTTTATGCCACGGATGGAGCGCAATGCCGATTTATTATTATCATGTTTTGAAGAGTTGAATTTATCATAAATTCTGTAAAAACTGCAAGGGCGCCTTCTCATATGGATGAAAATCCCCCGACAGATTTCATTAACATTCTGTCGGGGTCAGTGTTTATTTTTCTGCTGTAAACGTCCAGCGTTCAGAAATATTTTGAGGCATCATTTTTGCAAGTATATCAGCATCTTTGATAAGATTTTTGTTTCCGAAGTGGAAGAAAAAGAATTCTCCTTTCCCATCATGATGTCCGAGTTGAAATTCTAATTCTTTTTTGAAATACGGAAACACCGGTTTTAACCGTTCGTCAATTGCCCAAACGAAAGCAGAATCATGGTTGGAAATACAATTGATAATCCATGTTTCTTGTTCTTCAAACCAATCCCAAAAACTTTTGGCGGCTGCTTCATCCATGCATCTTTTTGAAAATATTGAAAACATATTGCATTCTTCCTGAAATCAGTATATTGTCGAGTTTTTCTTATTTTTGAATACGCAAAATCCAATGAGCGATATTGACACATCCTTTGCTGTACGGCACAGAGGCTTGAATCAATACGGTTTGTTCGCCATTTTTACCGTCAATCACGAGATTGTTGGAATAATAAGCGGTTTTTCCTTCGCATTCATAGATGTAACGGCCTTCATCCCAATGGATTCCGTCCTTGCTTGTGTAGAGCACGAAATGCATGGGAAGCTCTTTGCTCATACAACCGGCTCTTCCGTGAAGAAGAAAACCGCCGCTGACTTTGGCAATCTGCGGATTGCGAATTCGTTTTGCGCAAAAGCTTTTTCCGCTTTCTGCCCATGTCTGTCCCATATCGTAGCTGATATGATAAACCAAATTATATTCATCGTTTGAATCGTATTCATAGCAAATCAAAGCATTGCCGCGGACGCTCATCGCGCCGTAAGCGTGGCCGTCCGTATCCCCGGGAAGCTCACCTTGCAGGAAAAAGGATTTTCCGTGATCTTCACTTTTGTAGATATAATAACGGTGTTCGGGTTTGACCGCAAGAAAATCGTCGTTTGCCAACATCAGAACGTAAATATCGCCGTCTTGAACGATAGCATCATAAATTCTGCCTTTTTTATCGCAAAGTAATTTTGCATCGGACCACGTTTCTCCGCCGTCCTCGCTTCTTACAACGACAGGTTCCAGATAAGGCTCCCAGCCGTTTGGATTTTCATTGCGGATACAAAGCGCAACGATTTCGTTTTCCTGTGTGGAAACCGCCTTTTCACAACTGACGGTAAAAGGTTCATTCAAAAAGCTTTCCCATGAATAAGGGAAAATTTTTGCTTCATCCCACGTAAAGCCGCCGTCTTGGGATTTTTTGTATTCCAACCAACCGAATCCGTTGTGTCCGGGAGACCATTTATTTCTTTTTCCGGAGCAGTTGGAATAAAAAGCGATAATCGAATCTTTTTTATATTCCGTTAAAGCATGGCTCAAATGACCGCTGCGGTTATTTTTCTCATGATCGACAAATAAATTGCCGATTGCCATACCGTAAGGCTGCATTTCAAAATTTATATGGCTGTTCATAGGAATCTCCCGTTTATTTGGATGTCATATTGGTTGGCAGAGGACGTTTTTTTGCGGTAAACTCATCCACGTGAATTTTGATTACCGTTACAATGGAGGCCATTCTGTCCGTAAACGTAAAATCCTTTTCGGTTTGGGTTTTCATCAATATAGAAAGCGCTTCTTTTTTTTCTTCCGAATCTTCAACGATTTCGGCGGTACCTTCTCCCATCACGGAGGAATAGCAAATGCCGTAATGGCAGGCAGTGTGTCCTTCAAAAGGAACGATATCGGTATCGATTTCAATAAATACGTTCGGATTTTCACGGAGAATATCCAATTTTCGACCTTCCTTGGCGCCATGCAAATAGAGTGTCAACTTGCCGTTTTCCAAAGTGTAGCCGTAATTCATCGGCACAACGTAAGGACGGTTTCCGTCAATCATGCCGACATGAACGATTTTTGCTCTGTTCAAAATACCGATGATTTCTTCAAGATCCGTAACTTCGCGTTCTCTGCGGGTAATTCCTCTTTTCATAAATGAACTCCTCTATAATATGTATATAATATGATTTGAGTAATTGAATTTTCAAAGAAGAAAAGAAGGCATTTCTTTTTTCTTGGAAACAATTTCTTTTGTTTCAATTTCAAGCATCTTTTTCGCAGTGCGTAAAATGCTGTCCTTGTTTGCCTGATAATATTCGGTGTCATCGCAAAGCGCAGCACCGCAAATGCTTCTTGAAAGAAACAGCGCGAGAGTTTCTACATCTTTTTTGCCATCGTTTTCAAGAATACAAATAAAATATTTTTCGGAAAGAACAGCGATTTTTTCACGAATCATTGTGCGTACGGAAAGATGCACGCTTTCTGAAAAAGCTTTTCGATATACATCTGCTTTGGCTTCAATATAATTCATAAATTTTTCCAGATTTTTTTCCATGGAAAACTCAATTTTTTTGGAAAGTGATTCGATTTCTTCTTCTGTTTCGGAGAAATAGGAAGAAAGTGCTTGTTCGAAAACTTCTTCTTTCGTTTTAAAATAATAATATACGAGTCCGACTTCGCATCCGACTTCTTTGGAAATCATTCTTACGGATGTTTTTTCATATCCGTTTTCAAGAAATAACGTGAGTGCGGCGGAAAGAATTTCTGCGCGTTTTCCACCTTCGACGATTGTTTTTTTATTCATATCACAATCCTCCTTTGTGTTTTAGTTTAATAAGATTATCATATCATAAAATTCGATATAAGTCAACATATTTTGAATTTTGTTCAATGAAGAAATTTGTTTTTTAAAAAATTTAAATAATTTTAAGAAAATTTTCAAAAGTTTTTTCGAAAAACTTCTTTTTTTGGAAAGAAAAAACAAAAAATCGGGAAAAAGAAATATTGGATATAGTATGTGTTTGGTTCAAAAATACAAGATATAGTGTATTTTTGGGTTCGGGAAAAGAAATCAAAAAAAGTTTAAAAATTTTTGAAAAATTTTGCAAAAAAGTATTGACAAATGAAAACATATATGATATACTACATGAGCGCTCGACGGAAGGGCGCAAAAACAACGGTCCTTGAAAATTGAACAACAACAAATAAACGAATTAAATTCTCGTTGATTAACTTTGAACACAAAGTA
>SVRL01000144.1 GCA_015064845.1 Oscillospiraceae bacterium
TTCAATCTTACGGGGTGCAGGACGGGGTGTATCAGGACGCTTATAAGAATATTCCTTTTTCGGTTCCTTGCGCATCTCGGTTTTATCAGCCGCAGACTTTTCGCGCTGCTCCGTTTTTGCTTTGTCATAAGCAGGTCTTTCACGGCGTTCCGTTTTTTCTCTGCGGTCGCCGCGTTTCTGATTCGGCTTTCTTTCGGGTTTTGCTTCCGTGGGCTTGGTTGCTCCTTCGGGGAAAATGATAACGCGTCTGTTACCCTCGGAACCGACGGAGTTTGTGGAAACACCTTCAATTTTCTGAATTTCCGCGTGAATGATACGGCGTTCATAAGCATTCATCGGCTCAAGCGCAATGTTTCTGCCCGATTTTTTAACCTTGGCAGCCATTTTAGCGGCAAGTTTACGGAGCGTTTCTTCTCTCTTTTCGCGGTAATTTTCAATATTGACGGTAATTCTGGTATATTGGCGTTCTTCGTCATCTTTTTTGTTTGCGGCAAGATTAACGAGATATTGGAATGCTTCCAGGGTATCGCCGTGATGACCGATCAAAATCGAAGCACTTTCGCCTTCGATAGTAATGAGCGATTCGCCGTTTCCATCGTCATGAATCTGAATCTCAGCTTGAATTTCAAGGTCTGCCATGAGTGTTTCGATGAAATTGCGGGCAGCCTCCAAGGGCTTGAGAATATAGGTTACTTTTACTTTGGCGGGAACGGCACCCATGCCGAAAAAGCCTTTTTTGGGTTCTTCCAAAACTTCAATTTCAACATCTTCGCGGGCAACGCCGAGCTTGCTCGCGCCTTCAAGCGCCGCATCTTCGATCGTTTTTGCAGTTACGATGATATCTTTTTTCATTATAATTCTTTCCTTTTATAGTGTGAAATGATATAAATGGTCGGTTTACTTCTTGTTTTTCTTCAAAGGCGCTTTTTTTATTGCCGACTGACCGGAAGGTTCCGGTTCTTCTTCCTCTTCGGGACGCTCGTCATAAACAGAAACGTATTCGCCGAGGTCGGCATACTCATCGTCATCCATGGGACGGGAAAGCGCAATTCTGGTCTTATAGTTGGTTTCTTTCTTGTTTCCGGATTTACCGAGGAATTCTTTTTCCGCGCGTTTGAAATCTTCCTCTGTAAATTTGGGAAGAGGCATTGCTTTTGCAAGAATGAACTGCTGGAGCATGCCGAGCAGGTTATTGAAAAGCCAATAAATACCGATTGCGGCGGGAACGGTAAATGCGATAAATGTGGTCATACCTGCCATGAAAATATTCATGACTTTCATGGAACCCTGAGATTGCTGATCCTGCATGGGCTGGAACGTCAGCTTTCTTGTCACATATGTGGAGAGCAAGGTAAAAATAAAGTTGAGAACGGGGACGAGAAGAAGCAAAGAAAGAATATTTTCCTGCGGTGTCATGGCAAGATAATCGTTTCCGCCCAATCCGAAAAAGCTGAAGTTCGGGATTGCAGACATATCAACCTGTCCGAGTTCACCGAGTACTTCGTTGATTCCGTCTAAATTGTTTTTGAAATGAGAAATGAGTTTGATGTCATATCCCGAATAAATACCGTCTTTGACGGTAAGTCCGGTAATGCCGATTTCGTTCAGATACGTTGCGATTTTGTTGATCATATCGGTGGTATAACCGCAGATATACTGAAGCGGATGGGTAATAACCTTATAAAGAATCAAAATGATCGGCAACTGAATCAAAAGCGGGAGACAGCCGGAAGCCGGATTATAACCCTCTTGCTGATAAAGCTCCATGACTTCGGTTTGCATTTTCTGCTGTGTGCGCTGGTCATTTCTGCCTCTGTATTTATTGCGGATGGCCATTTCCTTCGGTCTTACATTGGCCTGCTTGATGGAGTTTTTCTGTTGTTTGATACCAAAAGGAAGCAGTATGATTTTAACAAGCAGCGCAAAAATAAAGAGCGCCAGAAGATAACTGCCCGTAAAAGAATTAAAAATCGAAAGTATTTTTCCGAAAAATTTTAAAATAGGATCTGTTATTGCACTCATTTGTATGGATTATCTCCTTTGTTTTGTTGGAACGTTAATTGCCCTTCCGTTTTCTTTTCGGAACAGGGTCGTAGCCACCCTTGGAAAAAGGATTACAGCGCAAAATACGCCAAACGGTCAGGACAAAGCCAATGATGAAGCCCCACTCCTTAAAAGCTTCAATGGCATAGGACGAACAGGTCGGTCGGAATCTGCAACAGGGAGGTTTGAGAGGAGAAATGAACTTCTGATAAAATTTTACCAAATAAATACCAATGTATTTCATCCGTTTGTTTTCTCCGTACTCCCGCTCCGATCGGATTCCTTTGTTTTTTTGAAAGGCGCTTCATCAAAAAGCGAAAGTTTCTTTGCGGCAAAAAGAAGATCCGCATAAATGTCCGTGCTCTTGGCTTGTGTAGCCGAATCGCGCGCTGTAATTACGATGAGCTTTCCTTTTTTGATATTCCGCTCCGTTTCCAGTTTTTGATACGCAGCGCGAAGAATTCTTCTCACGCGCGAACGCACAACCGCTTTTCCGAGTCTTGTTGAAACCGTGAGTCCAACACGGTTGATCCTCTTTTTCAGCGGATTTTCCCGTTGAAGACGGGAAGCGTGGTAATCGGTCAGAACATATACCACGATATGCTTGCAAACGGCTTTCGAGCCTTTTGCATACACCTTTTTGTAAAGGTGATTTTCGGAAATGGCTATGTTTTTCACACAGATTCCCCCAATTTGGTTTCCCAAAAAATTTCGGATAAACAGAGTTCAAAGGCGCTCCCGTAGAGAGCGCACTTCAAAAGAATTTTCAAAATCCGTAACTCTGCGTAATAAAAAGGAAAAGCCTATGACCAAACCACAGGCTTTCTTTATCCGATGTGTTTCAATCCGTTAAGATGAATTAGTAAGAGAGTCTTGCTCTGCATTTTGCGCGTCTTCTCTTCAGAACCTTGCGGCCGTTTGCAGTTTTCATTCTCTTTCTGAAACCATGCTCTTTTTGTCTCTGACGTTTTTTA
>SVRL01000039.1 GCA_015064845.1 Oscillospiraceae bacterium
AGCAACGGTCTATCCCTGCGCTGATTGTTGACCAGAGAGCAAGCGGCAGAAGCGAAGGAAAGGTTATTACGTTCGGTATATTAGAACGCCGCGATTGTCTGACATGGGTAGATTTTGCTATGCGGAAATTCGGCAAAGACGTAAAAATCATTCTTACGGGTGTTTCCATGGGTGCCGCTACCGTGATGATGGCGCTGGGAGAGGAACTTCCGAAAAATGTGGTGTGTGTGCTTGCGGACTGCGGTTATTCTTCCCCGAAAGAGATCATCAAAAAGGTTATGAGAGATATGAAATTGCCCGCGGCTTTGTTTTATCCTTTCGTAAAACTCGGAGCAAAGCTGTTCGGAAAATTCAATCTGGAAGAAACCTCGCCGTCGGAAACGATTCGCCGCGCCAAAATTCCGGTAATTTTTATTCACGGAGAATCGGACGGTTTCGTTCCTTGCGATATGAGCCGTTCTCTTTATGAAGCTTGCCGTTCGCCCAAAAAACTTTTGACAATTCCGGGAGCGGGGCACGGAATCGCATACCTTAAAGACGGAGAAGCTTACCTTGGCGCTTTGCGCGATTTTGAAAAGGAATGCGGTTTTCTGAATGGGTGAAATCGAACAGAAAAGAGCAGATGTGATTTCGCATCTGCTCAAAATTTTTAAACTGCAGAAAGTTAATCCATCGAACTCACGTTATTTTATAAAAATTTTTGCTGAAAGAATTTCAATAAAAAACCACCCATATTCACCGAGCAGTGAAATAAGGGTGGTTTTACTTTTCAGATCATGTGAATCAGAATTCCATTCTCTTTTCGATGTAGGAAACGAGGTCTTCGATCTTGATTCTTTCCTGTTCCATGGTGTCACGGTCACGAACGGTTACGCAACCGTCGTTTGCGGATTCAAAGTCATAAGTAATGCAGAAAGGAGTACCGATTTCATCCTGGCGGCGGTAACGCTTACCGATAGAGCCGGATTCATCGTAGTCAACCATAAAGTGTTTAGCAAGCATATCGTGGATTTCCCAAGCTTGTTCGCCGAGCTTTTTGGAAAGAGGAAGAACGGCAGCCTTGATGGGAGCCAAAGCGGGATGGAAGTGCATAACGGTACGAACGTCCTTTTCGCCGATCTGTTCTTCGTCATAAGCATCAACGAGGAAAGCGAGAGCAACGCGGTCTGCGCCGAGAGAAGGTTCGATAACGTAAGGAATATATTTTTCTCCGGTTACGTCATCAAAGAATTCCATGGATTCGCCGCTGTGATTCTGGTGCTGAGTCAAGTCGTAATCGGTACGGTCAGCAATACCCCAGAGTTCACCCCAACCGAACGGGAAGAGATATTCAAAGTCGGTCGTCGCCTTGGAATAGAAGCAAAGTTCTTCGGGACTGTGGTCGCGCAGACGGAGATATTCTTTGTTCATGCCGAGAGAGTAGAGGAAGTTTGCGCAGTAATCTTTCCAGTATGCAAACCATTCGAGGTCTGTGCCGGGACGGCAGAAGAATTCGAGTTCCATCTGTTCAAATTCGCGGATACGGAAAATGAAGTTACCGGGTGTGATTTCGTTGCGGAAAGATTTACCGATCTGCGCGATACCGAAAGGCATTTTCTTTCTTGTTGTTCTTGCAACGTTTTTGAAGTTCACGAAAATACCCTGTGCGGTTTCGGGACGGAGGTAAAGTTCGCTTGTGGAGTCTTCCGTTACGCCCTGGAAGGTTTTGAACATCAGGTTAAACTGACGGATATCGGTAAAGTCGTGGCTGCCGCAGTTCGGGCAAGCGATGTTGTGTTCTTTGATATATTCGAGAAGCTGTGCATTGGACCAACCGCCGGGATTATCGGAAAGGTTGTTTTCAGCAGCGTAATCTTCGATGAGTTTGTCTGCTCTGTGGCGAGTTTTGCACGCTTTGCAGTCCATGAGCGGGTCAGCAAAGCCCTTGAGGTGTCCGGAAGCAACCCATGTTTCCTTGTTCATGATGATGGCGCTGTCAAGACCAACATTATATTTGGATTCCTGAACGAATTTCTTCCACCATGCTTTTTTGATGTTGTTTTTGAATTCTACGCCGAGAGGACCGAAATCCCAGCTGTTTGCGAGACCGCCGTAAATTTCAGAACCGGGATAAACGATGCCGCGGTTTTTGCAAAGCGCAACGATCTTTTCCATTGTTTTTTTAGTCTGTTCCATTTTGAATATCCTTTCGTCTTTTATGATTTATTTCTTTGCATATCCATATATCCCTGTAAAATCAACTCCGCAGCAAGGGAGTCGATGATGGGTTTCCTTTTTTTTGCGCGCACGCCGCTTTCCTGCAAAATCTGATGTGCGCGAACGGTTGTCATGCGTTCATCAAAAAACGCGATCGGTATATCTGTGTGGCTGCGGATCATCTCCGCAAGTTTTTCAACCTTTTCCACTTTTTCGCCGAATGTGCCGTTCATATTGACGGGTTTTCCGATGACGATGGTTTGCGCGCCGATTTCTTTTGCTTTCAAAGAAATTTCAAGCGCCGTTTTTTCCATGTTATAGCTTTTGATATTGCCCATGCCGACGGCGTATAAGCCGAGTGCATCGGAATAGGCAAGTCCTGTTCTGGCTTCGCCGTAATCCACACCGAGGAGTTTCATGTCATTCACCGCCAATCATTTGAAAAGATGGATGCCGTGTTCCGTTGCGTAACGGATCAGTTCTTCACGGGTCATCAGCTTTTCCAGATTACCGAATTTGGTACGGGTCAGGAGGCTGACGATGGTTGCCATATGACAAGCGTGAACGATATTTTTGGTTTCCAGATATTCCGCGGCAAACGCGCCGATGAAGGTGGGCTTCATTTTGAAACCGATCTCACGGGTATCCTTACGTATGGTTTCGGGAGCAAAGACGATTTCGTAACGCTTTCCGTCATAAATGAAAACGCTGTCGTCTCCGCGCTGAATGATGTAATATTTGGCCTTGATCTTATCCGATAATGCAATGAGCGCGCGGAGCGTTTTTTCCGGATTGTCGGGGAAGAAACCCGTCAGATCATAGAGGTCCTCATCGGAGATCACAAAGAATTTGATGTGCTCCAGGTTCTCCAACGGATATTGCGCCGTGAAGGGTGTATATTGCACGAGCATATCAATACCTTTTTCTTCCGCTTTTGTTACGGCGTAAAGCGCGAGGCTTTCTTTTTCAATATAGGAAGATACCGTTTCGGAAGAAATGATTTTTTCTTTTGCCAAACGAACGGGAATCTCCTGCGTCGGCGCATTCGCTGTCGGGTCCTGCGCTTCCGAGTCTTCTTCGGGAGATGTGTTCTCTGAAGAAGAAATCGGTTCTTCCGGTACGGTTTTTTCAGAGGAAGTAAGTGTGCCCTCGGTTGTCAGAACGTTTTCTTCCGCTTCGTGCGGTTCTTGTTTTTCAGTTTCGTCTTTGGGGGTGGGTTCTGCGGCAACAGAGGCGTTTTCTTCCAGAAAATCGTATCCCGTAGAAAATTCTCCCACTGTCGGTTCTTCTTCAAAAGGAATCACGGCAAATTCAGATGTTTCGATCATCAGCTCCGGCATAAGCGCTTGCGTGATTTCTTCATCCAAGGATTCCTCGGGAATCTGTTCGGCGGGAACGACGATCATATGCTCCTCATAACCGAGCTCTTCCAACGGCGCCAGAAACAGATCGGGAAGAGTTACGAGCGCTTCATCGATCTCGTCCTTGGTAAAGCGCATGGAAGCACCTTTGGAGAGGAAGTGTTCATGCTCGAAACGGTCGCTGAAAAGCGTAAGACAAAGACCTGTTTGCGAATCTTTATCTTTGCGCATCAACTGTTTGGAGATGCCGCATCCTTTGTAATATTCATAAAGTCTTTTTCCGTTGATATCATCGCCGAATCTCGTTGCAAACACACAGGAGCCGCCGTTTTTGGCTGTTGCGATTGCCACAATCGCGGAATCGCCGAACGGATGGAAGCAGTATTCGTTTCCCGTTGTCGTCGAGCCTGTTTTTGTCTTCGGGCTGATCTTCATTTGCAGATTCATATAGCTTCCGCCGATGACCAGAAGTTTTCGTTTTGTGCTCATTTTTCAAATTCCCAATCTAATTCAAGTTTATTATATTTTATTATACAATAAATTTTTATATTTGTAAATATCTTTTGCAAAGATAAACTTCAAAATTGCTGTAACAATCCGATGTTTTGCGGGCATTGCCTCTATTTTATGTGTTCGGAAATTTGCTTTGCCGAATCTTCGCCGTTTTGTTGAATCGGAATCGAAGGAGGATTTGGATCGGCGCGCAACTTTCCGTGGGCATTGCCCACTATTTGCCCGTACTTCCGAAGCCGCCTTCGCCTCTTTCGGTTTCTTCCAGATTGTCAACTTCTTCAAAGCAGACGGAAAGGAAGGGCATGATGACGAGCTGGGCTATGCGTTCGCCGGGGGTAACGGTTCTTTGTACCGAAGAATCGTTGTGGAGCGCGACGATGTATTCTCCTCTGTAATCGGAATCGGCAACGCCGACGCAGTTTGCGGGACGCAGTCCTTCTTTTGCGGCAAGACCGCTTCTTGCGAAGATTGCACCGAAATAACCTTCGGGAACGGCAATGGAAAGTCCCGTGCCGATTTTGACGGTTTCGCCCGCTTCAATGGAAACGGGTTCTTCAAGACAGGCGTAAAGATCGTAACCTGCCGCGTAAGCCGAGCCTCTTGTGGGGAGAACAGCGTTTTCTTTCAATTTTTTGACTTGTATCTTCATGCCCGAATTACGGTTTTGTTCTTGGGGCACGGTTTGTTTTTTAATTTGGATTTTCATTCGGATGCTCCTTCTTCATACTATAGGAAATTGCGCAATTTAAACCTCGCCGTTTGAATTGTTTCGATACAAGCGAAACTTGGATAGGCGAGCAACCATCGGCGGCGATTCGCCGCTTTTTTATACTATAGGAAATTGCGCAATTCAAACCTCGCCGTTTGAATTGTTTCGATACAAGCGAAACTTGGATAGGCGAGCAACCATCAGCGGCGATTCGCCGCTTTTTTAGTTTTTGCTGAACTCGGAAAGTTCAAGTCCGGGGTTCTTTTCCAAAGCCCAGCGAATGTTCCATTCGCTTGTAAAGATCAAAAGGTTTTTACCGCGGAAATCCTGAACCCATTTGGTGTCCGAAGTGATGTTCAGCGTGGAAGGGTTGAGATTTTCGTTTTCGATCCAGCGAATATGCTCGTAGGAGAGATTGGAACGGCGAACGTCCACACCGTATTCGTTTTTCAGACGGTATTCCAGAACTTCAAACTGAAGTACGCCGACAACGCCGACAACCACGCGTTCCATACCGCTTCCGGGTTCAAAGAAGATCTGGATCGCGCCTTCCTGCGCAATCTGATTCATGCCCTTGACAAACTGCTTACGTTTCATGCTGTCGAGCTGTTCAACGGTTGCGAAATGTTCGGGCGCGAAGGTCGGAATACCTTCGTAACGGATTTTCATTTTGGGGGTGCAAACGGTATCGCCGATCGAGAAGATGCCGGGATCGAAAACACCGATGATGTCGCCCGCATAAGCTTCTTCCACGATTTCTCTTTCATGAGCCATCAACTGTTGAGGCTGAGAAAGCTTCAGGTTTTTACCTGCCTGTACGTGGCGGTATTCTTTACCGCGTTCAAATTTACCGGAGCAAATGCGCATGAATGCCAGACGGTCTCTGTGCGCTTTGTTCATATTTGCCTGAATTTTGAAGACGAAAGCGGAAAATTCACCGCAGAAGGGATCTACAATGCCTTCTTCGGTTTTTCTCGGCAGGGGAGAAGTGGTCATTTCAAGGAAGTATTCAAGGAAAGGCTCAACGCCGAAGTTGGTCAGTGCGGAACCGAAAAATACGGGAGAGAGTTTACCTGCTCTGACTTCTTCAATGTCAAAATCAAAGCTTGCGCCGTCGAGGAGTTCAACCTGTTCGCAAAGCTCTTCGCGGCTTTGTTCGCCGATAATGCTGTCCATTCTTTCGATGTCATTGATGTCGCATTGGATGGAATCCAATTTGCTTTGACCTCGGTTTTTTGCGTTGAACGCAATGATGCATTGTTTTTCGCGGTCGTAAACGCCCTTGAAGTCTTTTCCGCAACCGATGGGCCAGTTCATCGGATACGTACCGATGCCGAATTCTTTTTCCACTTCGTCAATCAGATCAAAGGGGTCTCTTGCTTCGCGGTCCAATTTATTGATGAAAGTGAAGATCGGAATGCCGCGCATGGCGCAAACCTTGAAAAGCTTACGGGTCTGCGGTTCGATACCTTTCGCCGCGTCAATGACCATCACAGCGCTGTCCGCCGCCATCAATGTGCGGTAGGTGTCTTCCGAGAAGTCCTGGTGTCCGGGGGTGTCCAAGATATTAATGCAATATCCGTTATACTGAAACTGCATAACGGAAGAAGTGATGGAAATACCTCTTTGTTTTTCAAGCTCCATCCAGTCGGAAACGGCGTGTCTGTCAGCCGCTTTTCCTTTGACTGCGCCCGCTTGATTGATTGCGCCTCCGTAAAGAAGCAATTTTTCCGTTAAGGTCGTTTTACCTGCGTCAGGGTGCGAAATAATCGCAAACGTACGACGTCTCTTGATCTCTTTTTCAAAAGTTTCCAAAGTCTTGTGTTCCTTTCGGCAAATTTATTTTGAATCTATAATATTAAAGGGTTCTCTTAAAATAAAAATAAACGTCATCCTCGCCCGCTTTGCGCATTTGCGAAGAAAGCAAACGGAAAGAAGCTTTGTTTTCTTTCATGCATTTTGCGCGGATCTCATACATACCGATCTGATAAAGCGCATGAAGACAAGCGGCTTCAAAAGCTTCGGCGGCGTAGCCTTTTCCTTCGAATTCGGGCAAAAGGCGAATGCCGATTTCGGCGCATCCGCGGAAATTAAAATGGTAAAGAATGATTTCTCCGATCATTTCTTCATTTAGACGAATGGCAAAATTCATTGCCGTACTGCTTCCGAAATCCTTTTTCTGATCCTCATAAAAATAATTTTCATCGGGTTCGGGGCAATCCTGTCTGTAATCGTAACCCCAATAACGGTTTCGTTCGTCATCCAGACAAAGACGGTTGTAAACGGGGATATCCGCTTCGGAAATGGCGGTGAGCGTCAGCCTCTGCGTGTGAAGCGTGGGGATTTTTTCAATATAATAAAGTTCATTTTTGATGCGGAAGTGATATTTTTCCGCAATCATGGCGGGGTGATACTGTGTTTTTGAGGTGCGCAGTCCGCGGTCTCCCGCGTCGTCCTCTCTGTTGATATAGCGCACTTCCGAAGTTTGAGAGGCGAACATCTGCGCAAATGCCTGTACCATGGCGGGATAAATACCTTCAAAAGAGGGAAGCGCTTTTTCGATGTGATCGATCAAAGTGTCTCCGCAGATTTCGGAAAGGCAGAAGGAAATGATTTCTCCTTTCAGTTCAAACCCCGCGCAGCAGAACATCGGAGAGCCGACGTATTTCAGCATATGCCAAGCGCGCTCCATTTCGTTTTTCGCGCCGTAAGCATGCTTGGTGAAAGAGGCTTCGAATTTTGAGCGGAATACACGAAGTTTTTCCGCATCGCGGCTATCGAAAACGCGGAACTCCGCATCGGGATAATTGGCGTAAAATTTTCGGATGTGATTTCTTTGTCCCGCATATTTTTTTCCCTGAAAACCGCAAAAATCGGAGGCGTTGTAAAGATAGTCTCCGAGATTTCGGTATCTTCTCGTTTCCGCATTCGGAAAGCGGGATAAAATTTCACCGGCGAATTCTTTCGGAATTCCCGAAAACTCCAAAGGAATAAAACGTTCCGAACAATCGTCTGCCATTGCCGAAAAAGCGGCATCCATATCCGCATCGGGAGCGACCGGTAAGGGAAGGTCAAACGCAAATTTTCCTCTGATTTTATTACGCACGATCAGACACCCCGCAAAAACGGTATATTCCGAAGCGAGCATGTCATGCCACATCAGTTTGATGCCGAGCGAATAATCGCTGAGACGGTAAGGGGAGTGGCGGTAATATCCGGAAAGAATGTGAGCATTATCTTCCGTGATGGGCGAAAACATCAACATATCATTAAAAATCTCCGTGTTTTTCATTCAATCAATAATCAGTATAACATCTTTCTTTTCTTTTTTCAACAGCAATTTGAAAAAAATTTGATTTTTTAGCAGATATTTTACGTCATTGAGAAATGGTTCGAGTCCATCTCATCATTTTGCTTTGCTTAGATATATACAGGCTTTGGTCGAGGATGAAACAATCCGTTATCGGCGGCGATTTGCCGCTTTTCGTTTTTGAAGGATGTATAAACAAATTGCTCCCCGCTGCGGACGGGGAGCAGAAAATCAAAAACAGAATTTTTTAGTAAGAAAAGAAGCTCAGGTTTCTTCCGTTTTGGGTTGCCAATTGAAATAAAGTCCGAAGTTGCTGCCTCTTTTTAAGGAATTGGTTCCGCGCAGGATATATTCCCACGTTTTGGAATAACTTCCGCGCACGGCAACCTCGCGGGATTGCATGAATCGGATGAAATCTTCCGGGTGGTCCGCGTACGTATTTTCAAAATTTTCGGAAAAAATACGTTTTTCGCGTCCGGAAAGAGAATCTGCGCGGTTGTGCAAAACGTGTTCGATATTGCGCGAAAAATAATAAAGGGCATAAGGAATTTTTTCAACGTGAGAAAGCTTGGAAAGCGCGCTTGCCGCTTTGGTTTTCATTTCATTGCGCGAACGAAGGGAATCTACGGAAAGCGTTTCGATGGAAGTTTCCTTATAGGTTGCGTGTTCTTTTCCGCCGAAAATGACGCGTTCGGGTGGGATGAAAGCGCCGTCGGTATCAATGATATGCACGATTTGCAGAA
The DNA here is from genome assembly GCA_015064845.1 of Oscillospiraceae bacterium. Taxonomy (GTDB): domain Bacteria; phylum Bacillota; class Clostridia; order Oscillospirales; family CAG-272; genus QALR01. Next base: position 8,833 of record SVRL01000039.1, read on the forward strand.
GATCGGATTTTTTCAAACGGTATCGTTGGAGAAATCCGTTGACAAACCGCAAAACCGAACGCTCGGCGTTCTCGTTTGTGATGTGATAGCGATAACAAATATCGCCGCCGAGAATGTAAAAACGAACGTCTGCGTTTTCCAGCAGACGGGACATCACAAGACCCAGAGAGGTACTGTCTGTGGAACCTTCCACGAGAAAAAGAATAATTTTCTTTGTGTTTGCGTTCATCCTTTTCCCTCCGTTTCTTCGGCTTGCGCTCTGCCTGCCAGACGGAAGGCGCGCGCGATTTCCAAAGGATTGGAGTAGCCGTAAAGCTCTTCTTTCTGACCGCCGACATGAATACTGCGGATGTATTGATCGCGCAGATTTCCTTTTGCGCCCGAAAAACGGATATAGCGGTTATTCGGATTGGTTGTGGTAAAGATGATGTCGTTTTTGTGGATCATTTCCAACGGGCGAAGATTGTGAGAGGTGAAGATCAGCTGACCTCTGCCGTTTTCTTCCAGAATTCCGAGAATTTCTCCCAGCAGATATTCATAAACGCCCGCATCGAATTCATCCACGGCAACCAATACGGACGGATGATTATACATCGCAATCAGGATATTCAGAACGGAAATCAGTTTTTTGATGCCTTCCGATTCGCATTTCAGAGGAATTCGGGTTTCGCCTCTGACGGAGAGAATTTCAAAGCGCATACCGTCCTTTCCGTCGGGCGTTACCTGTCCGCCGTATTCTTTGACGGAAAGCGTCATGCCGGGAATCAACACGCCCAGCACGCAATTGATGGAGTAAACGGAGCGTTTGACAAAATCATAAACGGAAAGCGGTTGTACGGAAGGCTCGGTCAGCAAAAGCATCATGCGTTCGGGCGTTTGCTCGTCGTTGTCAAATTGCAAAGCAAGAGGCATGGAAGCGCCCAGAGAAATGGTTCCCGAATGATTGGAATCCACAACGAAAAATCCTTGAGCGGCATACTGTGGGAGACAAGTGAGAGCGTCTTGCAAAGCGGAGACCTCTGCCGTTTCGCCGTTTGCGGAGTTCAGCAGAAAGGGGAGCGTGTCTTTTGAAAAGAGAAAAGACGTTTTGGCGCGGACGGCGAGTTTTTTTGCCACGGCAAGTTCAATGGCGCCATCTTCGTTTTTCGTGATGGCGGCGTAACGGGCTTTGGGGAAAAGAAAATTGCTTTTCCGATCGGCGTGATAGTGTAAAAGCGTTTGGTAAGAACGCATGGAAAGTGTTCGATAGGAAAGCTTTTCTTCGCTGACATAAACGGAATCCGTTTCTTCTGCGGAGATTTTACGGAGAGTGAATTGATATTTTACAAGAATTCCGTTGCCGTCGTCTCCGATGAAAAAGGAGATCGCGCAGACGGCTTCTTCTGCGTTTTTGGCAATGCCGTCTTCGGCGGCATTCGGAAGCGGCAGTCCCGAAAGCAAAGATTTCACAAGAGAAAGAACCTCGATCACTGCGGTTTTGCCCGAACCGTTTTGTCCGTAAATGCCGAGAATTTCCGAACGGTCGCAGGAAAAATCACGGTTGACGGCGCAGGGCATTTCCAGCTTACCTTGGGCGACATTTTTGTAGTTCAGCAATTCAACACAAACAAGTCTTACGTTTTTTTCGTTCATGGCGGTTTCCTCCCGATTTCTTTTTTTTGCGGATTGCCGTTTTGCGTGATTAAAATCCAAGCAAAGCTTAGATTGACAAGCAACTTACGGCGGCGTTTTCTTTTTTTATATTATACCTCAAAAGGATATTTTTTGTCAATGGAAAGCATGATAAATCTTCGAAAGCAGAAAAAACAGAGAAATTTTTCGGAATCACGCCGTGAATTTTGAAAACGGTACTTGCGTTCTCTTTCTATATATGATATAATATATTCTAATTATAATATGATTGCAATTTTCCGATACGTATATTAGCTTTGGAACGTTTCGGAGAAAGGAGTGTGTTCATGGGGGTTTTGGTGCCGTATCTGATATGCGCGGTTTTTCTGTTTGTTTGTTTTTGGTTATGTAGATTTTTTCTCTATTTATATACGTTTTCCGTGATACGCGCTCTTTGGCGTCTGCCTGCTTTGAATCACAGCAATGCGGCGGCGTTGCTTTCCGTTTATTTTGACGCGAAAAGTTTGTTTCGCGGACGGTGGTTTCCCAAACGTTCTCCGAACGGTACGATATACCGTGAAATTCCTTTCATACTGGTCATGGGCAATAAAATCTTCGTTCTGGAGATCTGTCCCTATCCGGGCATCATTGCCAATACGGAGGAAGCGGACTGGCATATCGATCCGCCCAAGGAATACCGAAGAAAAAAAGAGGTTCGCGTTCCCAATCCCGTTTTACTTGCAAAGGAACGCGAAGAAATGCTGAGAGAGCTTTTCGGCGTTTTGAAAATGCCTTTTGAAGTATCTGTTGAATCTATGGCGATTCTGACGGACAAAAGACATCAATTGCAAAATCCCGCAAGCGGGGGACTTTACGAGTTGCCCGATGCCGTTACGTATCTTTCGCAATTTTCGGCAAAAACAAAACCCATGCAAAAGAAAATGAAAAAACAAAGTGAAGTCGTTTTGGCTGTTTTGAAACACTTTTCACTCTCCCGTGCGCGCGCTGCCGCAAGAAATGACAGAATGCGCCGTAAAATGCAATAAACACATAAAGTTTTCCCGTTCGTTTCGTGCTTTTTTTCAAAGCTTTTATGATATAGTAAAAATATCATTTATATGCGAAAGGATGACGAATGATGAAAACAAAAAAACTTTCCCTGATTGCAGGTATTTCCGTTTGTGCGCTGATCGTTTTGCTCACGGCGGTATACGCAATCCTCTCAGGCGTTTCCACTTCTGCGGGAAAACCTGTTTTGCCCTGTGACATCGAAGAAAGCTTTGCAAAAGAAGCCATCGAATGGGCAGTGGAAAACGGATTTATGCAAGCCGAACTTCTGGACGGCGAGGCATACTTTTTCCCCGAAACGGAAGCAACGAAAGGCGAAATCGCAAAAGTTCTCATCACCTATCTGGATATCGACATCAAAGAATACGAGAACGTCACGCTCGGTTTTGCCGATGAAGAGCAGATCTCCGCGGAGCTTCTGCCTTACGTCCGCGCGGCGCTCTCCGGCGGATATATCAAGCTGTTCAGTGACTATACATACCGCGCAGACAGTTCCGTGAGCAGAGAAGAGGTTGCCGATATTTTCGCGCCGCTTTGTCAAACGAGCGCTTCTGCGGGGAAAAGTGAAAACTTCCTGGATTTTCATGAGGTCAGTATCTATTTTGAAGATAACGTAAAAAAGATCGTTGATCTCGATATTATGATCGGCTATCCGGACGGCATGCTCCGCCCGAAAAGCGCAATTACAAGAGAAGAGCTGGCGCTCGTGCTTTACCGTTTTGCGCATCTGGAACAATCATAAGCGAAGACAGACTGCCGATATTATAAAGTAAAGCTATATTTGCCGTGAACGGAAGGCTTGCGGAAAAGCGTGAATCCGCGGCCTCCGTTTTTGCGGATATTGATTTCAGTTTCATTTCAGAAAGGATGACTCCAAATGCAAAAAGAAGCCGAAAAATTTGCGCAATCCTCGCTGATGGAGGGGATGTTCTCCATTCGCGCAGTTCTGCGCGCGGGCGAAGAAGGAATCAGCGACAGAAAGATTGAAAAAATTCTTTTCGACCGTGAAAAAGCAAAAAGTAAATCCAAAGAGCTTTCTTTCCTCCGCGCCAAAGCGAAGGAACACGGCTTTTCCGTTGAATTTACAGATGCCGCGAAAATTGACGAACTGACGGTCGGTAATTCCCACGGAGGCATCGTTGCTTTTTGTACGGAACGCTCCGTGCCTTCCGTTTCGCAGATGAAAATTCGTGAAAATGGGTTTTACGTTATGCTTGAAGGCATTGAGGACCCGTATAATTTCGGATACTGTCTGCGTTCTCTTTACGCGGCCGGCGCGGACGGTATTCTGGTTGGACCGCGAAACTGGTTTTCGGCGGCGGGCGTGGTTTGCCGCGCTTCCGCAGGCGCTTCAGAGCTTTTTGAAATTGCCGAGGGGGACGTTGTCGAAATCGTTCGGATTTTCAAAGAAAAGGGTTATCTCGTTTTGGCGGCGGATAAAACGGAGGATGCCGTTCCGATTTACGATACGAAGGTACAAAAACCCGTTTTGTTGGTTGTCGGCGGAGAAAAAAGAGGAATTACACGAGCGGTACTTTCCGAGTGCGACCGCGTAGTTTGTTTGGATTACGGCAGAAGATTCGGCGCCGCGCTTTCGGCAGCTTCGGCGGCTTCCATTCTTGCTTTTGAAATTTTCCGTCAGAACCGAGGGGAAGGCGGAGAAGCATGACGGAGAAGATCAATGAAAATATCACGCTCAGGCAAAACGACGGTTCTCTTGCGTACGGAACCGATGCCTATTTGCTTTACGCTTATTTGCGCCGGCAGACAAAAGAACGCGCTTGCGAATTCGGAGCGGGAAGCGGTGTGATTTCTTTGCTTGCCTCGGCAAAAGGAAAATTTGCGCATATTACGGCGTTTGAAATTCAGGAAAACATTGCAAAAATTGCCGAGCAAAATGTCGAAACAAACGGTTTTTCGGAGAAAATGGAAGTTGTTTGCAAGGATATCCGCGAAGCGGAAACCGTTTATAACGGCGCATTCGGTGTTGTGTTTTCCAATCCTCCTTATATGACCGCAAACAGCGGAAAGCTCGGCAAAAACGATGCGGACAGCGCTTCCCGTCATGAACTCAACGGCGGTATTGCGGATTTTGCCGAATCGGCTTCCCGTCTTTTGAAATACGGCGGACTTTTTTATGCGGTTTACCGTCCCGACCGTTTGGCAGAGCTTTTATATGCCTGTAAACAGCACGCCTTGGAACCGAAAAGAATGACGCTCGTTTATCCGACCGAAAATCACGTGCCTTGTTTGGTTTTGCTGGAAGCGAAGAAAAACGGTGCGCCGGGGATTTTCGTAACCAAACCGCTGATGATCTATCAGAGCGGAAAACCGCAAACGAATGAAAATTATACGGACGACATGAAATATATTTACGAAAACGGAGCATTCCATGAGTTATATCAAAGACTTTGAAAAAACATATACGCCCGATACACAGAAAAATCTCACAAGAAAAGGTACGCTGTATCTCGTCGGTACACCGATCGGCAATCTTTCCGATATTTCGGAACGCGCGCTGAAGGTTCTTTCGGAAGTGGATTTTATCGCCGCCGAGGATACGCGCAATTCGGGTAAACTTTTGGCTTATTTCGGCATCAAAAAGCCGATGGTCAGTTATTTTGAACACAATAAACGCGAACGCGGAGAAATGATCGTTTCCCGTATTGAAGCGGGCGAAGCCTGCGCGTTGATTACCGACGCGGGAATGCCTGCCATCAGCGATCCCGGCGAGGATATTGTAAAGATCTGCGCGGAAAAGGGAGTTCCCGTTTCCGTGGTTCCCGGTCCTTGCGCGGCAGTATGCGCGCTTGCCGTTTCGGGTTTGTTCACGGGAAAATTTACGTTTGAAGGTTTTCTTTCCACAGCCAATAACGAACGAAGAGAAGCGCTTGAAGCTTTGAAAAACGAAACGAAAACCATTATTTTTTATGAAGCCCCCCATAAATTGCGCACAACGCTTGCAGATCTTCGAAAGGCGTTCGGTAACAGAAAAATTTCTCTTTGCCGTGAACTGACTAAGCTCAACGAAGAAATTTTGCGTATGACATTGGACGGCGCAATCGCTTATTATGAAGAAAATCAGCCGCGCGGAGAATACGTTCTCATCATGGAAGGCGCTTCCGCGGAAGAACAAAAAGCAAACGCTTTCTGGGCGGAAATGACCGAAGCCGAACACGTTCAGTATTACGTGGACCGCGGCATGGGCAAAAGCGATGCCATCAAAGCCACTGCCAAAGACCGCGGTGTGGGCAAGAGCGATATCTATAATATCGTTATGAAAAAATAAACGGGCAATGCCCGCGGAAAATAAATTTCCAAATAGATTATTATACGAAGAAAGGAATCTCACCATGACTGTCAGAATTGAAAACGCTTATATTTTCAACACCGAAAAACGTTGCTTTGAATACGGTTCTCTTTGCTTTGAAAACGGAACCATTATCAAAAGAGTACTGTTTCCCGATGCCGTGATTGATGCGGCAGGCGGATATCTGCTTCCGGGCTTCATTGATGTGCATACTCACGGAAGGAACGGTATGGATATCATGGAAGCGGATTCAAAAACACTCTCGGCGCTTTCCCGTTCCTATGCAAAATCGGGTGTTACAACGCTGTTCCCCACCGTCATGACCGCGCCGATGGATAAATTGAAAAAAGCGATTGAAAATATCAAGAATACCCGAACCGTTGCTGATTTCGCAGGTATCCATATTGAAGGTCCGTATATCAGCGCAAAAAAACCGGGCTGTCATAATATTCCCGATATCCGTCCTCTTGATATTCCCGAAATTTTTGAATTGACCGAATCCATCCTTCCTTACCGCACCCACCTGACCGTGGCGCCCGAGGAGGATACGGACGGTTTGATTGCCGCTTTCATGGAACGCTTCGGCGCTTGCGGCGGTTCCGTTGCCATCGGACATTCCAATGCCGATTACGCAACCTGTGTGAAAGCGCTCGGAGACGGTGCCAATGCGTTTACGCATACCTTTAACGCTATGACGGCAATCGGACACAGAGAACCCGGCGTTGCGGGCGCGGCTCTTGCAACGGATTCTTATGCGGAACTGATTTGCGACGGCGTTCACGTTTCTCCTGCCGTGATTCATATGGCGTATCACGCAAAGACTGCTTTTAACGATAAATTCGTTCTCGTTACGGACTCCATCACACCTGCGGGCTTACCCGACGGCGATTATGAAATGAACGGAATCAAGTTTACCTTGAAGGACGGCAAAGCCGCAACGAAAGAAGGCACCATCGTCGGAAGCGCGCTGGATATGATGACTGCGGTTAAAAATCTTGCCGCTTTTGCCAATATCCGCTTTGAAGATGCGCTGATCTGCGCAACCAAATCGCCTGCCGAAATGGTTGGTATTTATGAATCCCGCGGTTCGCTTACCGTCGGAAAACGCGCCGATCTGATTCTTTGCGATAAGCAGATGAATATCAGTGACGTTTACTGCGCAGGCGTTTCCGTTTACCATTAAGCCCAATATTTTATGATGAAAATACCGCTTTTGCCCATTCGCAAAAGCGTCAATGAAAGGATAAAATCCAATGAACAAAAAATTTTATATCACCACGCCGATTTATTATCCGAGCGATAAGCTCCACATCGGCCACAGCTATTGCACCGTTGCCACAGACGCAATGGCGCGTTACAAACGTCTTACCGGTTATGACGTTATGTTTCTGACGGGAACCGACGAACACGGTCAGAAAATCGAAAACAAAGCGGCTGAAGCGGGTGTTACCCCTCAGCAATTTGTGGATAACATCGTGGAAGGCGAAAAGGGCGTCAAAGACCTTTGGAAACTCATGAACGTCAGCTACGACAGATTTATCCGTACAACGGACGATTATCACGTTGCCGCCATTCAGCGCATTTTCAAAAAAATGTATGAAAACGGCGATATCTATAAAAGTACTTATAAGGGCAAATATTGCACACCTTGCGAAAGCTTCTGGACGGAAAGCCAGCTGAAAGACGGTTGCTGTCCCGATTGCGGCAGACCCGTTGTGGATGCAGAAGAAGAAGCGTACTTCTTCCGTCTTTCCAAATATGCGGACCGTATCCGCGATCTTTTGGAAAACACAGACTTCCTGCTCCCCCGTTCCCGTGTAAATGAAATGATCCATAACTTCATCGAACCCGGTCTCGAAGACCTCTGCGTTTCCAGAACAAGCTTTAAATGGGGTGTTCCCGTTGATTTTGACGATAAACACGTCGTTTACGTATGGATCGACGCGCTCTTCAACTATACGACCGCGCTCGGTTTCCTCAACGACCGCTACGATGACGCCGATTATGAAAAATATTGGCCCGCAGACGTACATTTCGTCGGTAAGGAAATCGTTCGTTTCCATTCCATCATCTGGCCCGCAATGCTGATGAGCATGAATATGCCTTTGCCGAAGCACGTATTCGGTCACGGCTGGCTCTTGCTGGACGGCGGTAAAATGTCCAAATCCAAG
>SVRL01000145.1 GCA_015064845.1 Oscillospiraceae bacterium
TGAAGCATTTTTTGGTGTTGCACTTGCTTGACAATCTGCCGTGGCGCTACAGAGAAGCGTTGCTTGTCTGTGGCGTCGGAGGGAGAGATAACGGTAAACCATCATTTATCTTCTTTTCATTCAAGAAAAATAAGCAAGAATCTCTTCTTTTTTTGCTTCAGCGTGTCCGAAGAGCATTTTATCGGAACCGCCGCATTTACCGCCGAGCGCGTTTTTGATTTCGGGGATTTTCGCTTTGAGCTTGATTTTTTCCGAACCGATAACGAACTGATATCCCGTATCCTCCGTTCCCGAGAAAACGGCAAAAAGCGCGTTTGTTTTTTTCATACCGCCTGTTGCAAATTCGCGGAGAGTATTTCCATCCATGGAATCGTCAAAAATACAAATATTCTCTTCGGTTTGCGCAATGGAAGCAAGTTTGAATGCGTTCAACTCGCGTTTCAGCGCGCCGAGCGTTTTTTTCAATTCTCCGATTTCATCCAGCTTGGCTTGTACGGCTTCGGCAATTTCCGTCGGTTTTGCGGAAAGAAGCGAAGAAACTTTTCGGATTTCCGTTAAACGGCTGTCATAATCGGCAAGCGCGGAAAATCCGCAAAGCGCGGAAAAACGCATACCGCCTTTGTATTTCATCGCGTCAACGATTTTAATCAGACCAACCTTGCCCGCTTCATCAAGATGAGGCGCACAGCAAGCGCAACGGTCAAAGCCTTCCGCTTCCACAATGCGGATTTCGGAAACGTTTTCCAGCTTTTCGCTTTTCGAGCGGTATTCGAAAGAAGAAATATCTTCGGGATAGAAACAGCGTACGGGCACATTTTCCGCTACCGCGCGGTTTGCCAGAATTTCCGCTTCTCTGATCTGTTCGGCAGTCATGGGGCCGCTGATATCAAAAGTCATGTAATCTGCGCCGAGATGGAAGCCGACGTTTTCATAACCGTAAAGCTTGTGAATGGCGCCGCAAAGCAAATGCTCTCCGAGATGATTCTGCATTTTGCGGAAACGTTCGTCAAAATCAAGCGTACATTCCACGGAATCCGTTTCGGGAAGTACGTCCGTGAAATGCAGAATTTCACCGTCTTTGATCTGCACGTCAAGCACTCTTGCATTTCCAATCATACCCGTATCGGCAGTCTGACCGCCTCCTTCGGGAAAAAACGCCGTTTGATCCAGTATGACAGCATAGCCGTTTTCCGTTTTTTTCGTTTCGATGACGTTGGCGCGGAATGAAAAGAGCATTCCGTCCGTTTCATATAATTTTATTGTTTTCACAAAATATACCTTCCTTAAATTTTGATGTCTACTTGCAATATCTTATCATATTTTTTCTCCGTACGCAAGGAAAAAGCAGATAATTCTTGACATTCTTTTCAAAAAAAGGTAAAATATGGGCATAGTATCCTGTGAGTTTGATGATGGATGGAACGGTAAACGGAAATTTAGAAGAATGAAGAATGCAAAATGCAAAATGCAGAATGAAGGTAAACGATTATGTCAGCGCACGACGGGGCAAATTCGGTTCACGCAAAAAAGCAGATCAAACTAACCGGATGAATTTGTAAAAATAGCGGAAATCTTGCTTAATTCGACCATTTTAGGGAGAATTAAGCATACCGCGTTAAGTTTTTACAATTTCATCTGCGCAGAAAGCGCAAAATCTGATGAGGCGGTCAAGCTGCCCAAGCTTGTTTGCTTCTTTTTTGGAACTTTTTTCTTGCAAATCAAGAAAAAAGTCAATCTAAACAACCATTTCTCCTTCCGACAAACTCACGCAATATATATAAAAGGAGAAAATTACTATGTCAGACATTTCTTTGATCGACAAAGCGTTGGCAGTCAATACGGCAATCGGCAGAGACGATCTTTCTTGGTATGACCCCACGAAAGAACCGTTCAAGCTTTACGGCGTAAAATTTGAGGACGGTTTATACCGCCGTATGCCGATGAAAGTTGCCGAAACCGTCAATCAGGGTGTTGCAGATCTTTCCATCAATACCGCAGGCGGCCGCGTTTGTTTTGCAACGGATTCCGATTGCGTTGCCATTTCGTACCGCAGACCTTCTCTTTGGAAAATGCCGCATATGGCGCTTGCAGGCTCCGCAGGATTGAATCTGTATATCCGAAAAGAAGGAAAGATCGTTTATTACGGCAGCTTTATTCCCGATTATAAAACACCGCAGGGATATGATTCCATCGTAAATTTCGATACGCGTGAAATGAGAGAAATTATCATCCATATGCCTCTTTACTGCGGCGTTAAATCCTTGGAGATCGGTATTCAAAACGATGCCAAACTTGAAAAGTGGAACGGTTACAAGAGAGAAAAACCCATTGTTTTTTACGGCTCCTCCATCACACAGGGGGCATCGGCAACCACTCCCGCAACGGATTATATCAGCAGACTTTCCAGAAGATTTGATACAGACGTTGTAAATCTCGGTTTTTCGGGAAGTGCAAAAGGCGAGCAGACGATGATGGATTATATCGCAGGGCTCGATATGAGCGTTTTCGTTTATGATTATGACCATAACGCGCCGACGGTTGAATATCTGAAAGCCACACATTACAACGGTTACCGTACCGTCCGCGATGCACAGCCCGAGCTTCCGATCATTATGTGCAGCCGTCCCGGCTACGGAAGTCTGCGTGATCTTTCGGGACCTGCGCGCCGTGACGTGATTGCCGAAACGTATGAACGTGCGCTTGCCGAAGGCGATAAAAACGTCTATTTCGTGGACGGTAAAAAAGTGTACGCGGATTTCTTTGAAGACGGTTGCACCGTTGACGGTTCTCATCCGACGGATTACGGCTTTTACAGAATGTCCGTGGCAGTCGGCGCGGAACTCGAAAAAATCTTCAAGTAAGTTTATGAAATTTCAGAATTGGTAAGATAAACGGGAATTTACGGGTGTAATAGTTGTGAGCGGTGTCTCTCCCTCAGTCAGCTTTGCTGACAGTCTCCCCACATTTTGCGTAGCATAATGTACAGAGGGAGCCTTGAATTGCCTCC
>SVRL01000146.1 GCA_015064845.1 Oscillospiraceae bacterium
TGTTTTTTAATCTATTCTAATTTTGAGCCTTCAGCCCTTCCCCTCCGCTTTCATAAAAAATCTGTATATCTTCAAAGTATGGGGAAGGTGCCGAGGAACGAGGCGGATGAGGCAGCACTATAAACAAGCATTTATCTTTCCATCGAACTCACGTTGAACAATGTAAACTGCGAGGTCGATATTGAGTAAATTCCTATGAAACCAAAAGAAACCCCCCGTTTTTACAAACGGGGGATCTCCAAACAAAAAACAAAAGGACAAGGAAGTTTCAAAATGAAACCTTATGAAAAAATTTTTCCGTTATTCTCGCCATTTTTATTATACACCAAAAAACGCTTTTTGTCAAGTAAAATTTTTCGGCAAACAACTAACTTTCAAAAGAATCTTCCCTCCATCGGGGATTTTCAAGGGACGAGTCCCTTGAATCGGGGTTCGGGGCGGAAAGCCCCGCGTCCTCCCCTCAGGAATAAGCAAAATATTGCGGAATACCTTCCCATGAAACGCCGTCCCACTCAAAAAAGAGCTCGGAATAGCCGCCGTCAAGGAAAAGCGGAAGATAAAGACCGAAATTCGGAGAAAGACGGTCGGAAGCGCGGAGTTCTTCGGGTTCCATCCAGAAAACGTTTCCTTCCGAAGTTCCCGATAAAAGCGCGCCTTCAAACGTAAGCGCCTTGTAAAGGAATTCAATATAACGGTTCCCTGTCGTTTTGTCTGCCCAATGCACAACACCGCAAGGAATGAGAGAGGAAACGGAAAGTCCCGTTTCCTCCTTGATCTCTCTGATTGCCGAAGCGGTAAAGCCCTCGCCTTTTTCCGCTTTTCCGCCGGGGAAAGTGAGCCCGGGCCAATCGGTTTTGATTCTGTCAAGCACGAGAACCTTGCCGTCTTCACGGACAACCATCGTCATATTGTAAAATTTTGCGCCGTAACCAAAAGGTTTGTTTTCACTCATCTTGCTTTGGTTGCAATTTCTTTGAGCGCTTTTGCAATAAAATCGTCTACGGAAAGCGCGCCGAGGTTCTTACCGTCGCGTGTACGAACGGAAACCGTGCCGTTTTCCACTTCTTTGTCGCCGATGACGAGCATATAAGGAATCTTTTCAAGCTGTGCGCCGCGAATCTTGTAGTTTGCGCTTTCCGCTCTTGCATCGAGTTCGGAGCGGACACCGACAGCTTTCAAAGCTTCGTTAACGCTTGCCGCATATTCGTTTACACGGTCGGTAATGGTAATGACTTTTACCTGTGTGGGAGACATCCAAAGCGGAAGTGCGCCTGCATATTTTTCAATGAGAAGCGCGAGGGTACGTTCATAGCAACCCATGGAGGTACGGTGAATGATATAAGGATTTACAAGCGTATTGTTGGAATCCACGTATTCCATACCGAATTTCTTTGCAAGAAGCATATCAATCTGAATGGTTACGATGGTATCTTCCTTACCGAATACGTTTTTGCACTGAATATCGAGTTTCGGACCGTAGAAAGCGGCTTCATCAATACCGATTTCATATTGAATGCCGTTTTCATCGAGCAATCTGCCCATGATTTCCTGCGCTTCGTTCCACTGTTCGGGCGTACCTTCATATTTATCGGTACGGTTGGGGTCCCACTGAGAGAAACGGAACGTGCAGTCTTCGAGAAGACCGAGCGTATCCAAGCAGTATTTAGCGAGTTCCAAACAGCCCTTGAATTCTTCTTCGAGCTGATCGGGACGGAGAACGAGATGTCCTTCGGAAATGGTAAACTGACGAACACGAATCAAACCGTGCATTTCGCCGCTGTCTTCGTTACGGAAAAGCGTAGAGGTTTCGCCAAGACGCATGGGGAGTTCTCTGTAAGAACGTTTTTTGTTGAGGAAAACCTGATACTGGAAGGGGCAGGTCATCGGACGGAGCGCGAAGCATTCCGCGTTTTCATCGTCGGGATCGCCGAGGATAAACATACCGTCGCGGTAGTGGTCCCAGTGGCCGGAGATCTTATAAAGCTCTCTCTTTGCCATCAAAGGCGTTTTGGTCAGAAGGTAACCGCGCTTCTGTTCTTCGTCTTCGATCCATCTCTGGAGAAGCTGAATGACACGCGCGCCCTTGGGGAGAAGAATGGGAAGTCCCTGACCGATGGAATCAACGGTCGTAAAGAATTCCAGTTCGCGGCCGAGCTTGTTGTGGTCGCGTTTTCTTGCTTCTTCCACGTCGGCAAGATATTTTTCAAGTTCGTCTTTCTTTGCGAAAGCAGTACCGTAAATACGGCAAAGCATTTTATTTTTTTCGTTGCCTCTCCAATATGCGCCCGTAACGGAAGTCAGTTTGAAGGCTTTAACGGCAGAGGTGTAAGTGAGATGAGGACCTGCGCAAAGGTCGGTGAATTCACCCTGCTTGAAGAAGCTGAGTTCTGCATCTTCGGGAAGATCTTTGATGAGTTCAACCTTGTAAGGTTCGCCCTGTTCTTCCATAAATTTGATGGCTTCTTCTCTGGGAAGCGTATATCTCTGCATTTTGAGATTTTCTTTGGTGATCTTTTTCATTTCCGCTTCCAATTTGGTAAGATCATCTTCCGTGAAAGGGGTTTCACGGTCAAAGTCATAGTAAAAGCCATCCTTGATCCAAGGACCGATGGCAAGTTTGGTTTCGGGATACAAACGCTTTACAGCCTGTGCCAAAATGTGGGAAGCTGTGTGGCGAAGGGCATTTCTGCCAAGTTCTTCTTCAAATGTAGACTCAACAACGAGTCCGTCTTGTCCGATGATTTTCATAATCGAATTTTCCTTTCTTTATTTTTGATATATAAATATATTATAAATAACATAATAAACGTGAGTTTGATGATAAATTTAGGAAAATGCAGAATGCAAAATTAGATGAAACCATTTGTCCGCGAACAAACAAACGCCTTGCACTGTCATTCTGGAGTGGCGATTCCGATTCAGAAATCGGAGGCGACACGATAGAATCTCATCGCAACTTTCAACTAACTTTCAAAAGAATCTTATCTTTTGCTAAG
>SVRL01000003.1 GCA_015064845.1 Oscillospiraceae bacterium
CATCTGTGCAACATTACGTGGTTTATACCGAATTTCTCGGCCACTACCGCCACTGCAATATTGTCTTTGATTACAAGTTCGCAAGCTTCAATTTTGAATTCTTTGCTGTACGTTCTTTTCATGATCTCACCTCTTTTACGTTAATTATATCATTAACTCTTCGGTTTGTCCATTTTCATTGTACAACTTTCCAACTTTCCACTCTTCACTTTTCACTTTTCACTTCTCACTAAAATTACTATTCGGGATTTTTGGAAAGTAATAGGTAATAGTGAAGAAGTAAGGTTGATTTGCTTCGCAAATCTTCTTTTTAATACGTTGCATTTTTGTACTATGAGATCACGAAAAACCCTTGAAAACACTACGTTTTTGAGGGTTTCTTTTTATCTGAAAATATTGAAAACTTATACATCCGCATCGTTCGGTGGAAATATGTCTACCGGACAATAGTAACGGAAAAACAAAATCAAATATAAACGAGAAGATACATACCGCTTTCCGTAGTCAATCATTCGCCTGATTTGCAAGATTGATTATTTTTCCTATATCGGTTATACCGTATTCAGACGAGCGAACGGAGGTAATCATAATGAAAAAATATCAGATGATACGCAATTTTAAACTTACAGATTTTGAGATCCGTGTGGCAATCGACGCGCTTGCGGCATATCGAAGAAAGCAGATAGATGAGAATATCAAGCATGATTCCACGAACGATTTGATCTTGCGTTTTCTGGATTTGTTGGAAGAATAATTACATAGGCAAAAATATAAGCCGACTTTATCACACTAAAATGGTGAAATAAGGTCGGCTTTTGACATACGGAAGCTATTTTTATATGAGATTTCTACATTTAGTTGATTTACAAATAAATCGTATTATGATATAATTGATTTTATTATATTGAAAGGAGAAAAAATATGATACTTACAGAATTTGATGATAATCCAAGAGCAATTATTAATCCGGATACGTTTCATTCGGTTTTAAAAGAAATGCCTAAAACTTGTGTTTCTTTTTTTTCTAAATCCATCATGAAAGAAATTGCCAATCATTATCCTGTCAAAAAAATTGCGTGTATATCGAATGCAACGGCTGATTTTCCTATATATAAGATCAATATTAAAGGTGTGGATATCGCAATTTATCAATCTGCTGTAGGTGCACCTGCTTGTGTTTGTAATTATGAAGAATTGATTGCAATGGGTGTCAAAAATTTTTTGCTTGTAGGTTGTTGCGGTTGTTTGGATGAAACATTAGAAGAATATGCGATTATTATTCCGACTGCCGCCATTAGAGACGAAGGTACAAGTTATCATTATGCGCCCGCGAGTGATGAAACGATTATCAATCAAAAGGTTGTTGATATTTTAGAAAATACACTTTCTTCACTTTCCTTGCATTACAGTAAAGGTAAAACTTGGACGACAGACGCTCTTTTCAGAGAAACAAAGGAAAAAATGGAAAAACGAAAGGCGCAAGGAGCAATTACTGTTGATATGGAATGTTCTGCGATGAATGTGGTATCCGATTTCAGAGGGGTTAAATTCGGACAAATTTTCTATGCCGCTGATAATTTGGGCGGGGAAGAATATGATCCCAGAAATTTGATACAAGGCGTGGAAAGCTTTGATAGTAAGAAAAAAATAATACCAATTGCTTTTGAATGTGCATTAGCGATGGATAAAGAATTATAATTACATAGGCACAAATCAAGCCGACTTTATGAACACTATTTTAGTGGAAATGAGGTCGGCTTTGTGTATTCATAATTTTATCAGATAAATGGGAATTTAGAGTTTTCTTAAATTATCAATTCTTTCGGGATTTTCAGATGATGCCCATTCTTTTAGCATATCGCAAGGAAATTGAGAACACTTTCCGCAATGCTCCTGTTTCTTTTGAGAATTACATTTATATAAATCACATTCGCCCCAAAAAACCTTTCCTTTTATTTTTTTACAACCGGAACATCCGTTAGACCGTCCAACTTTGCATTTTTCACAATCAATGCCACAAATCGAATAATTTGCCATGTGTATCTTCCTTTCAAATTCAAGTTTATATGTTATTTCACATTATAACATGACATTCAAAAATAGTAAATAGAAAAACTGAAAAGATAGAAATATTCCCTTGTTGGTAGAAATCGCTTCAAACAAGAAGTTATTGCAAAGATGTTTGCTTTGTGATATGATATAAGCACAGCAAGGCGCCGCTGAAATCTAATTTCAAGAGGTATTATTTATGAATCTGAAAATCGGTGAAAATATTCGCAAGCATAGACGTGATATGGGGCTTTCGCAGGAGGCTTTGGCAGAGAGACTGGGTATTTCTTTTCAGGCAGTCAGCAAATGGGAGAGAAATGAAACATATCCCGATGTTGTTTTGCTTCCGGTCATTGCTAATTTTTTTCACATTTCGGTAGATAGCTTGCTTGGTATGGAAGATGTAAGAGAAGCTGAAGAGGTAAAGGCAATCGTGGCAAAATGTAATGAACATGATACGCATTACGAGTGGTCTCAGCTTATTGAAACGGTTGAGGCAGGACTCAAGAAGTTTCCGAATAATTTTGAATTGCTTTCGTGGTATGCTTATGCAATCCAAAACAAGAATCCCGCAAAATGTGTTGATACTTGTAAATATATTCTGGATAACTGTACCGATCAAGGTATACGAAATTGGACGCAGTCAAACCTGTGTTACGGATATTTTAAGAGTGGAAATCCTGAGAAAGCCATTGAATGTGCAAAACAGCTTCCGAGTTATTATGCTACAAGTGAAGACTCTCTCCGCCATTTTCTTGATGGAGATGAATTAAAAAATCATATCCAGGATCAAATTATCATAAAGCTTGCGTATGAGTTTTGGTTTTCTATCCGTAAACTGAAAAAATTTTACTCTCCCACAGAGCAGATTGAGCTTTTTACAAAAAGTAACATGATTTATGACGTGATGTATGAAACTGACGATATTCCTTTCAAGCTTACGCGAAAAATGCGAAATTATCAGGGAATGGTTGAGGTTTGCCTTGAAAACGGAATGAAAGATAAGGCGTTCGGTTATATGTATGAGGCAGTAAAATGTGCGATGGCACACGATAAGCTTCCTCGCGTGATTCAGTCCGATGCGCTGCTCTTTAACTGTCATCCATATGACCGTAAATGGGAGCGTAAGGCTGATTTGAAATTGTGCGAAGAGCTTTTGCACGATTTGGAAACGGAAGATAAGTTCTATGCGAAAATCAGAGAAACCGAGGAGTATAAAGAAATTATCAATATGCTTAAAGCATGATTTCATTTGTTGCTCTCACTGTAAAAAATCAAAATTTCGATTTTATTAAACGAACGCAAAAAGAAAAGATCGCACTGAGGCGGTCTTTTCTTTTTGCTATATAGGCAAAGCGAGTTTGTGACATCATGATTTATATCCATCTGCATACCGACAGAGTACGCGCAAAAGCGCGGCGAAGTTGGTAGTTGACGAGAAAAGGCTAAAAACAAGAAATTTCGGAAGCGAGTGAGCGAATGCGCGAATCGACTATGTTTTTGTCGTGTCGCCCTCGCAATGTTCGTGCAAACAAATTGACAATCAGGTATTTTTTTGATATAATATTCCCAAGAAAACTTGGGATTTGTTGAAATTTTTGGAATGAAGGGAGATCGCTATGAAAGACTTTTTTCAGTTTATTTTCAAATGTCTGCTTGGCTTTGTGGCGATGATATGTGGGTCTTCCGTGAATGAGCAAGAGGAGTGGACACTTATTCTTTTCGGGGCTCTCGGAGTAGCTGTTTTTCTTCTTGTTTTATTTGCTTTGTTATGGTTGATACATAAATATTTTTTTGTCAGAAAAAATTTTTTTGCCGAACACGTATGGTTGATTTCCTTTTCATGCGCGTTTATGCTGACTTTTATTTATTTTGCGGTAACTTATATTTTTTTCTATTAATAAAATAATATTGTGAGGTACTTTTATGAACAAAAGACAACGAAAAAAACAAGAACGGAAACAAGATGAAAGAGAATGGCAAGAGTATTTTGATTCATTGAAGAAACTGCCTGCTTGGTATTGGAAACGTGGAATTCATGATGCGAAAATTTTGGATGTCTGGGAACTTGAAAATGGGGTTGATAAAAAGAGAGGAAAGTATTATAGAAATTGTTTGGTGCTTTCCTTAGATTCTTCGGGCGCGATCTATGATATTAATGTTGAAAAAATAATTTTTTATAACTACGAAGTGAAAAAGGCAGATGTTTCTGTTTCAGAATTATCAAAAACGTGGTGGATGGGGGATACAATTGAACAATTGTCCAACGGAAATTATTTTTTGAATTTCGAAGTGGATCCTGAAAATCATGAGAAATGGCACTTTTCGATAGAATTTGAATACGCTGATGTGGAAAGACGAGACCCTCCCAGGATGTTCGTTTGATAAGAGGCAGTTATTGTAATAAATGCTATGAAAAGGGTTCGGGTGTAATGAGTTGGAGAGATGATTTTAAACGTGTTTATGAACGTGTAAGGAAAAAATATGGAGGATATTTAATATGTTAAAAGTTTCACAGATATTGGATCATTCCGGGTGCAACATCGGTTTTACAACGGAATATCCTCTTCACTCCTACATTGAAAAAACAGAAGTGATTGGTTTCAGGCGAAATGACAATTCGGAAATTACGGAAATGGGTAAGTTGAGTGTATATATGAAAGACGGAACGACTTATACATTCGAGTGTTGGGCAGATGCCGTATATTGCGGACAATTTGGAATCAATGTGTCGGATGACGGAACCCGTATTTATGTCATCAGCGATGAAAAGGGATTGTGGTGTTATTCTTGTAAAGGAGAAATTCTTTGGAAAACCCGATATACATCGGCAGGGGATGTCATTGTAAATGCCAACGGTACGATCACTTGCATTACCGGCAATAAAATTCTTTTGTTGGATGAAAACGGAAAGTTGATAAGCAGCAGAAAAATTTTACCGTATCATGCTTCAAAGGCATCGGAAAATATGATCTATGCTGCAATTTCCGAGCGCAAAGCAGTTTTGATTGATTGTGAAACATTGGATATCATCTGGCAAACTTATCTTGATACCTTAGGTTTGGATGCTTCACAAGAAGCGATTGTTTATAAAAATATGTTGATTATATTCGGGCTCCGTCAATCCCGTATGATATATATTTCTGTGGATTTGCCGAATTCCGTGATTGAAAATTGTCATTATGATGAATCTTTGTTTCAAAAAAACGGTTATCGAGGTTTTATAGAGAGATTAGAAAAACAATAAAATGTAAAAACTCTTTTATCGTATGAAAATACGGTGAAAGAGTTTTTTGAAAAATAATGATATCGTTTCTCAAATCGGGAGACGAAAGAATTCTTGTAAAAATTTTGTATTCTTCTTTCATAAGCGTTGATTTTTTTTATAATTATTGTTATAATACTATGTATAGGTATGTTTTTGCATACCTTATCAATTGAATAAGGCTGGAATTGCTATGAATTTTAATATTTTTAATAGACAAAAAATTGCCGATGGTGTTTTTTTCAATGCCATTCAGGAAACGAAATTCAAATCCAATTTGATTTCCGTTCGTTTTATCGTTCCTTTGGATGAAAGCACTGCGGCAAAAAATGCGCTTCTTTTTCCCGTTTTGCTGAGAGGAAGCAAGAATTTTCCCGATATCGGCGCCATTCGTCGTGAGGAAGAGTCCGTTTATGATACGGATATTTCCGACGGCGTTTATAAAAGAGGAGATACGCAGATTCTGGAAATGAGAATGCGTGTGCTGGATAACCGTTTTTCCATTGACGGAATGGATATTACCGCGCGTGCCGTTCATCTTCTTTCCGATGTTTTGTTTGCTCCCGTGATGGAAAACGGTATATTTCTCGCAGATTATGTGGAAAGCGAAAAACAAATGCTCGTTGATGACATCCGTGCGCAGATCAACGATAAGCGCCGTTACGCTATGCAAAGATTGATGGAAGAAATGTTTTCCGATGACGTTTTCGGTATCAGTGAATTGGGAACCGTGGAAAGCGTTTGCGCAATTACCCCCGAATCGCTTACCGTGCAATATCAGGATTTGCTTTCCCGCGCCCGCGTTGAAATTTTTGCGGTGGGAAATTTTGATTTTGATTCTCTTGGTAAAACCTTTGCCAAAAGTTTTGCTTCTTTGCAAAGAAAGAATATTGTGGATACCGAAACATGTGCTATGCAAAGCGCAAAAGAAACGGTAAAAACCGTTTATGAAAGACAAAATATTTCGCAAGGAAAACTTTCTCTCGGTTTTTATACGGGTGTAACCGTTCGTGATCCGAATTATACGGCTATGCAACTTCTGAATATTATTTACGGCGCAGGTGTTACGAGTAAACTCTTTTTGAATGTCAGAGAAAAACTCAGTCTTTGCTATTATTGCGGTTCGGGTGATAACGGACAAAAAGGTTTTATGACCGTTCATTCCGGAATTGAATTCAAAAATGAGAAAAAAGCCGCAGACGAAATTCTCGCGCAGCTTGAAGAAATCAAAAAAGGAAATATCTCCGAAAATGAACTCAGAGATGCCAAACTTGCTTTGATCGACTCCGCCGAACGCATTGCTGACAGCGCGATTAATATGCTTAACTGGTATTTTGCCTGTGTGATGAACGAAGCCGTCATTACACCGAAAGAAAAATGTGAAGCGATTCGCGCCGTGAAAACGGAAGAAATTGTAAAAATCGCGCAGAATATCCGTTTGGATACGTATTATTTCCTTTGCGCAAAGGAGGAAACAATCTGATGTCGGAAAATCAAATCATTCAAAAAACAAATGAATTCGGAGAGACATATTTTTATACCAAACACAAAAGCGGTTTGGATATTTATGTGATTCCCAAAGATTTCGCCACAAATTACGCCGTTTTCGCAACGAAATACGGCGCGATCGACAATTGCTTCAAAACCGAAGGCGAAGAAAATTTCCATGAGGTTCCGGATGGAATCGCGCATTATCTGGAGCATAAAATGTTCGAAAACGAGGACGGTGTGGATACCTTTTCCCGTTTTGCGAAATACGGCGCAAGCGCCAACGCATATACTTCTTCGACTATGACGGCATATCTGTTTTCCTGCACCAATCATCTGAAGGAAAATCTGGAAATTTTGCTGGATTACGTTTCCAAACCGTATTTCACACCCGAAAACGTGGAAAAAGAGAGAGGTATTATTGCGCAGGAAATCCGTATGTACGAGGATAATTCCGGAAGCGCCATTTATTACAATCTTTTGCAGGCAATGTACGAAAAACATCAAACCCGTGTGGACGTTGCGGGAACGGTGGAATCCATTTCCGAAATTACACCGGAACTTCTTTACGACTGTTACAATACCTTTTATAATTTTTCAAACATGACGCTTTGTGTTTCCGGCAGAACGGATATGCAAACGGTGCTTTCCATCGCGGACCGCGTTTTGCCCGAACGTGAACCGAAAGCCATTTACCGCCATTACCACGAAGAAAAAACGGAAGTTTTTCAATCCCGTGTGACGGAAGCGTTTGAAGTTTCCCGTCCGATGTTTTTGCTGGGCATCAAAGATATGGATATTTCCGAAAATGCGGAGATCCGCATGAAAAAGCGTGTGGCAATGAGCATTCTGACGGATATGCTTTTCGGACCGACTTCCGATTTTGCCATTGACGTATACGAAAGCGGTTTGGTCAACGGTTTTGATGCTTCCTACGACCATTCTTTTGAATGTTCCCGTATTTTCTTGGAAGGCGAAACGGATGACCCCGAAGCCTTTTATCAAAGTTTTCTTGCATATTTGGAAGAAATTCGTCAAAAAGGTCTTTGTGAAGAAGATTTCAACCGCATTAAGCGCGCAACCTACGCTTCTTACATCAAGGTTTTTGATTCCACGAAGCTTGCAAGGGAATTTACGCATATGATTCATGATGAATGCGATCCCTTTGCGTTCGGAGAAGCGATTAAAAACGCAACCTTTGATGAAGTAAAAACATTGTTTCTTGCATTGTTCAAAGAAGAATTTTATGCCATGAGTATCGTTACTCCTCTGGATGGAAAGGACGATGAAAACGAATG
Source organism: Oscillospiraceae bacterium (assembly GCA_015064845.1). Lineage (GTDB taxonomy): Bacteria > Bacillota > Clostridia > Oscillospirales > CAG-272 > QALR01. The sequence continues at coordinate 8,101 of SVRL01000003.1, forward strand.
AATAACGAATCGATAATCTCTTTTCCCGGACTTGGTATTGAGGAATTTGTATTGGACAGTACAGCGATTTCTTTCAAAATCGGGGATATGCCGATCACGATCATGTGGTATGGAATCATCATCTGTATCGGTATTTTTGCGGCGTTTGGATATTTTGCTTACCGCGCAAAGCAACAGCATTTGCTTTTTGACGATGTGTTGGACATTGCGCTTGTTACCGTTATCACGGCGGTCATCGGTGCAAGACTGTATTTCGTTGTTTTTTACGGCGGATATCTGGAAACAGACGGAACCTTCCTTGAAAACGTATGGGGAACGTTCTATAATATCATTGCCGTCTGGAACGGCGGACTTGCCATTTACGGCGGTATTATTTTCGGCTTTTTTGCCGTAATCTTTATGTCAAGACGGAAGAAAGTGTCTTTCTTCAAGCTTGCGGATATGGCGGCGCCTGCCGTTATGCTCGGTCAATTGATCGGAAGATGGGGGAATTTTTGTAACGGCGAAGCGTTCGGCAGTGAAACCACGCTTCCCTGGAGAATGGGACTTTGCAATTCCCAAACGGGTTATCGCATGATCTACGTGCATCCGACGTTTTTCTATGAATCCTTTTGGAATCTCATCGGATTTGTTCTGATTAATATCTTCTATCAGAAGAGAAAATATAACGGAGAAATTCTGATCTGGTATTTCTCATGGTACGGACTTGGCAGAACGTTCATCGAATTGCTCCGCACGGACTCTTTGATGATCGGAAATATCCGTGTTTCGGCAATGCTTTCTTTCCTTTTGGTTCTCATTTTGCTTCCTGCGGAAATTTTTTTGCGGAAGCTGCATAAGCAATACACGGAAGAAGGCTTACTGGCACAGGGCGAGATTACGGAGATCAAAACCATTCTTACTATTTTTGTGAATAAGAAAAAAGCAGCATCGCAAGTACAAACATCAAATGCAGCCGCAAAAACGGAAGAGGCAGCAGAAAATAACGATGTTACGACATCGGAAAATAAAGAAAATCATGCGGAAAATTTCGCAGAATCGGAGGAAACAGAAAATGGCACAAATTATTGACGGTAAAAAAATTTCGGCGGCGATCCGCGCAGAAATCGCGGAAGAAGTGAAAGCAATGAAAGCGCAGGGCATTTATCCCGGACTTGCAGTTATTATTGTCGGCGAAAATCCGGCATCTCAGGTTTATGTACGTAATAAAGGAAAAGCGTGTGAAGAAGTAGGAATCTATTCCGAAATTATTGCAATGCCCGAAGAAACCACGGAAGAAACCCTTCTTGCCAAAATCGATGAATTGAACCGCAGAAAAGAAATCAGCGGCATTTTGGTACAGCTTCCCCTTCCGAAGCATATCAATGAAGCATCCGTCATTGCGGCAATTTCTCCCGATAAAGACGTGGATGCCTTCAGCGAGGTCAACGTTGGTAAAATTATGATCGGTAATCACAGATTTCTGCCCTGCACACCTGCCGGAGTAATGGAACTGATTACACGTTCGGGTATTGAAATTCAAGGAAAAAATGCGGTTGTGATCGGCAGAAGCAATATTGTTGGTAAACCTCAGGCAATGCTCCTTCTTCATGCGAACGCAACGGTTACCATTTGCCATTCCCGCACGAAAAATCTTGCGGAAATCTGTCGTACGGCTGATATTCTTGTCGTTGCCATCGGTAAAGCAGATTTTGTAACCGTAGATATGGTAAAACCCGGCGCGGTTGTTATTGACGTTGGTATGAATCGCAAAGCAAACGGCAAGCTGACGGGCGACGTGGACTATGCAAGCGTTTCCGAAGTTGCGGGTTACATTACTCCCGTTCCCGGCGGCGTAGGTCCCATGACCATTACCATGCTTTTGAAAAATACACTGACAGCGGCAAGAGAACAAAACGCATAAACCCCACTTGATCCAAATAAAAAACAGTTGAGCCATGGACACCGTTTCGGAATCCATGGCTTTTTTATACTATAGGAAATTACGCAATTTAAACCTCGCCGTTTGCATTGTTTCGATATAAGAAAAACTTGGATAGGCGAGCAACCTCCAGTGGGTGTTACCCACTTTTTTAACCTATAGGAAATTGCGATAGACAAGCCACAGATTTCAAACAATCCGTTATTCCGGCGGGCGTTGCTCGCTTTTTGATTTCGATAAATATGAATTTTTATGAAACATTCGAAATAAAAATATGAATTTTATTGACATGTGTATTCAAAATATGCTATAATAAATATACATTTGTCGCATTTGTAACATTTGAGTATTTGCGGAAAACATGTGAATTTTGGGTTTTCACCATTGGGAATACTCATGAAAAATCCATCCAAATTAAAAAGAAAAGAGAACATTTATGGCGAAAATTTTAATTATCGGCGGCGGTGTTGCCGGTTTATCTGCAGGAATTTATGCGCAGATGCTCGGACATCGGGCAATTGTGTGTGAAAAGCATTTCATTGCGGGCGGAAATCTTTGCGGCTGGGATCGCGGGGTATATCATATTGATAATTGCATCCATTGGCTGACGGGCACAAATCCCGCAACGAAAACTTACAACATGTGGGAAGATCTCGGCGCGCTCGGCGGTATTGAGATTTTTCAAGGAGATTCCCTTTTTACCTGTGAATACGAAGGAAAACGGCTTTCTTTGTATAAAGATATTGAAAAAATGCAAGACGAAATGCTTGCCGTTTCTTTTGAAGATGAAGCAGAGGTTCGGTCGTTTATTCGTGCAATTCGAATTTTGCAAGGATTTTGCGGAATTGCAGGAAAAGACCACAACGAAAAAATCTCTCCTTTTCGCGCGGCTACGGCTATCCCTGTGTTGATGAAATATTATCGTCTGACGACAGGAGAGCTTTCCGAACGCTTTTCACATCCTCTTTTGAAGTTCTTTTTCAAAGCTTTTTGGGGAAATGATTTCAGTTCTCTTGCGTTGATCTTCGTTTGCGCGCATTTTTGCGGAGAAAACGGAGGGATTCCTGTGGGAAGCTCTTGCGCGATGGCAGAGCGGATGACCGAACGGTTCCAATCTCTCGGCGGAGAATTGCTTTTGAGGAAAGAAGCGCTTGAAATTCATCATAAAAACGGTAAGGCAACGGAAGTTACGTTTGCGGACGGAACTTCTTTGCAAGCGGATTATATCATTCTGACTGCCGATCCTGATTCCGTTTTCGGAAAAATGATCGATTTTTCCATGCCGAAGCAGTTGAAAAAAATGTATGATAATCCGAGATACCGGCGTTTTTCAAGTTATCAATGTGCAATTTCCTGTACGCTTTCCGAATTGCCGTTTGAAGGCGATATTATTTTTGAAATTCCGAAAAAATACCACTCTTTGCTTTGTACCGACAGACTGATTGTTCGTGAATTTTCTCATGAAAAAACATTTGCTCCCGAGGGGGAAAATATTTTGCAAACGATGGTCTTTGTTTTTGAAGAAGATGCTGAGAATTTTATCCGACTTCGGGCAAATGACAGAGAAGCTTACCGTCAAAAGAAAAAAGAAATGGAAGAAGTTCTTTTGAAATTGCTTGAAGACCAATTTCCGCAAATGAAAGGCACTTTGCGTTGCATTGATCTGTGGACTCCTGCAACGTACCATCGTTTCACGGGCAGTAAAATCGGTTCATTTATGAGCTTTGCCCTTCCTTCCAAAGCGTTGCCGCTGCGTGTCGGCAACCGCGTGAACGGTCTTTCCAACGTCATTTTGGCAACGCAATGGCAACAGGCGCCCGGAGGATTGCCGATTGCGGCTGAGGTTGGAAAAATCGCAGCAGAAACCATTGATAAAGAAGAACACAAAAAATAAAGACATTGGAAAGGTAAATATTATGAGAAAATTTAAAATTGTTTCAGATTCTGCTTCCGATCTTACGTCATTGAAAAACGTAGATTTTGCATATGCCCCCATGAAGCTGATTGCCGATGGAAAAGAATTTATTGATGATGATTCGCTGGACGTGAAAGAAAGCGTGGATTTCTTTTATGCATACAAAGGAAAATCCCGTTCCTCCTGTCCCAATACGGGGGAATGGTTGGAGGCTTTTGGGGATGCGGATGACATTTTTTGCGTAACCATCACAAGCGGACTTTCGGGGAGCTATAATACCGCATGTGCCGCAAAGAAGATTTATGAAGATGAAAATGAAGGTAAGCGTGTTTTTGTGGTGGATTCTCTGTCTGCAGGTCCGGAAATCACGTTGATTATTGAAAAATTGGAAGAATATATTTCGGAAGGCATGGAATATGAAGAGATCTGTCGAAAGATTATGGAGTACCGAAAGAAAACAGGTTTGATTTTTATGCTCAAATCCTTGAAAAATTTCGCCAATAACGGCAGAGTATCTCCCGCTTTGGCAAGAATTGTGGAATTCCTCGGTATTTGTATCGTCGGCAAAGCCAGTGAGGAAGGTACGTTGGAGCCCACCCATAAATGTCGAGGAGAAGGAAAAGCATTGAGTACTCTGGTTTCCGAATTGAAGGCGAGTGGTTTGTTCAGCGGTAAAGTCAGCATTGCGCATTGCGAAAATGAACTTGCAGCGATCAGACTGAAAACGATGTTGCAGGCAAGTTTTCAAAATGCAAAAATAGAAATTCATAAGCTTCGCGGTCTTTGCAGCTTTTATGCGGAAAAAGGCGGCGTGCTGATTGGATTTGAAAAATTTTGAATTTTTAAGTGTATCATTTGATTTTGAAATTTCGATTTTTGGACAGTCTTTGAAATTTGTCCATTGAAAGAGCAATTGCTTTTGTGTTATAATAATATATATTACAGCATAAAGAAAGGGAGCAATTGTATCATGACTTATATTTTATACAACACGCACGCGGGAAATCAGCATGTGGAACAGGAATTGGAATCTTTGGTCTCTTCTTTTCAGGGCAATGCCGAGAAAAAAGATGTGACTTCCATTGATTATAAGACTTTTATTCCCACGCTGACCAAAGAAGATACCGTTATTCTTTGCGGAGGCGACGGTACGCTCAACCATTTTGTGAACGATACTGACGGTTTGGATATCGAATGTGATGTTTTGTACTATCCTGCCGGTTCGGGAAATGATTTTGCGCGTGATATCGAATGTTCTGCGCACGACCATCCTGTTCCCGTAAAACAGTATTTTGAAAATCTTCCTCTTGCGGAAGTCAAAGGTAAACAGTATCGTTTTATTAATAACGTTGGTTTCGGTATTGACGGTTATTGCTGTGAAGTCGGTGATATTCTCAAGAAAAAATCCGATAAACCCGTAAACTATACCGCAATTGCCATTAAGGGACTTCTTTTTCATTATCATCCCACGAACGCAACCGTCATTGTTGACGGAAAAAAATATGAATATAAAAAAGTTTGGCTTGCACCGACCATGAAGGGCAGATATTACGGCGGCGGTATGATTGCAACACCCGCGCAGGACCGTAATGATCCCGAAGGAAACCTCAGCGTGATGATTTTTCACGGTTCCGGCAAATTACAGACCTTGATGATATTCCCCTCCATTTTCAAAGGCGAGCATATCAAAAAAGAGAAATACGTAACCGTACATACGGGTCATGAAATTTCCGTTTCTTTCGACCGTCCTACCGCGTTGCAGATTGACGGCGAAACCATTCTCGGGGTAACGGAGTACAGTGTCAAATCCAAAGTTCCTGCAAAAATTTCTTAAAGTTCAGCGATTTTTTCAACAAAATTCCAAAAACAGCCGATGAGTGAAGAAAAATTCTTTCTCATCGGCTGTTTTATTACGTAGAATGTTGGTAACGGATTACAAGACAATACTCAGCTTTGCTTTTTTGCTTTTTTTCTTTCTTTGAACCAAAGGATAATATATTTCCGATAAAAGCATCCGAGATATACCACGATCAAGGGTAAACTCAAGAACATATACCAATACGGATAAGGAATGATATTATAGAACAATTGCAATACGGGATTTTCGGGTTTAATGGAATACATATAGTTGACCTGAATCAAATTACCCGCGTAATCTAAAATATTGTTGGTCAAAAGATAATCGTTCAAAGCAATATTGATGAAATGAATGATCGTATAGGATACCAATGTAATGACCAAGGTAGAGCCTATGCATCGTACGTCTCTTTTTACAAGACGTAAACCAAACATCAGAATCGGAATACCGATTTCCAGTAAATGGGGGAAGAAATAAAATACGAAAGTCCAACTGAAAATTTCAAAATTTGCCTGAGCGGTATTGACGACGAGAGCAAGCAATGCGCCAAGTCCCCAAAATAACAGAAGATTATTCAAAACTTTGCTTCTTGTCCAAACGGCAAACGGCAAGACCATTGCAGTCAGCGAGCAGAGATGGAAGGGAAGATATTCCAATGGAGAACCCCACATGAGAAGATTATAAAGAATGGCTGCCACGCCAGAAAAGGAAAGAATACCCAAAACGATGGTTTGTGTTTTTGCAGAGAATCTTTTCAAAAGAAAATAAAGACCGATGATGAGACCGATTCCCAAGACCAAAGATGCAATATGTACTACGCCAAAACTACCCCAAGTCATAAGATCACTCCTTTAAAATTTTTACGTGAAATCGGTTCCGCTCCCATCCTTTCGGTACGTTTTTTTTGAAAAACATAAAAGGGAAAACGGACAAGCAATTTCAAACGAGGTTGTTGACAATATTATATCATATTCTTTTTATTTTGACAACTGTTTTTTTGATTATTTATTTTTCCAAAAATGAAATCCGTATGTGGTAAAAGCCGTTTTTGTCGTTCAATTCAATTTTTTCAGCTTGGATTTGTGTGCGATGACAAACAATTGCATATCTTCCGACAGTTTTTCTTTCGGATCAATATTGACGGTTACTTTATCCTGCTGTTTGATTGCCACAATGTTGATGGCGTATTTTTTTCTTAAATCCAATTCACTCAAGGATCTGCCGCACCATTCCGGATGAACGTCCACTTCCACAAGCGCAATATCTCCGGATAATTCAAACATATCGATAAAGCCCGAACTCAGAAGATTTTTTGCCAGGCGCATGCCCGAATCCTGTTCGGGAAATACAACTTTATCCGCGCCTACCTTAAGTAAAATTCTCCGATTCATTTCAGTTGCGCATTTTACGATTACATGTTTTACGCCGACTTCTTTACAAAGCATCACGGCGAGAATGCTTTCCTCCAGATGGTTTGCCATGGCAATGACAACAACGTCCATATTGGCAATTCCCATTTGTTTGATGGCTGCCGCATCCGTAACGTCAGCGCATTGACAGCGGGGAATTTCCGTGCTTGCCGCATTGACGGCAGCTTCGTTTTTATCAACGGCAAGCACTTCCGCACCGCTGTTGACAAGTTCCGTGGCAACGGAATAACCGTAACGTCCGAGCCCGAAAACAGCATATGATTTTTTCTGAAAATTCATAATGATCTCCATTTCTGCCGCCTGTTGGCGGCATTGATATACATTGAAATCCGACTTGAAATTTGATTATCCGACGGTGATGTTTTCCGTTGGATTTTTAATGATATTCACAGTTTCCTGTTTCACGTTGAGTGCGATTGCAAGCGACATCGGACCGACCCGTCCGAAATACATGGTTGTGATGATGATCAATTTTCCCCAAATATTCAAGGAGAAAGTTAAATTTCTTGTCAAACCGACGGTTGCCGTTGCGCTGACCGTTTCATAAAAAATATCCAACATTTCCGCATCCGTAACCGCAGAGAGAAGGAAAGATGATATCAAAACAATAAAAGAAAACGTGATGAAAACCGCAACCGTTTTATAAATGGCCTCTTTTGCGAGATTTCTGCGGAAAAGAGAAACGTCCCGTTTGTTTCGGATGGTTGCGAGCGCAGTTGCGGTCAAAACGGTAAACGTTACGGTTTTGATACCGCCTGCCGTTCCCACGGGCGAACCGCCGATGAGCATTAGAATCAGACAGAGCAATGCAGAGGAATCGGTCAGATTTTCTTGTGGAACGGTTGCAAAACCTGCTGTTCTTGTTGTTACGGATTGGAAAAGTGCAATCTGTAATTTGTCAAAAAACGATGCGTTTCCCATTGTCAGCGGATTGTGATATTCAAATAAAAGAAGAAAAAACGCACCTGCGAAAATCAAAAAAGTCGTGGATGTGAGTACGATTTTGCTGTGCAAGGTCAATCTTTCAAAACATCTGAAATTTTGTCTTTTGAAATCCTTACAGACTCTCAGAACGTCCCACCAGACGATGAACCCCAAACCTCCCAGAATAATCAAAATGGAAGTTACGGTGTTGATCAAAGGATTGGTCGCATAATTGCACAGGCTGTTTTCGGCAACGATGTCGATTCCGGCGTTACAGAATGCGGAAACGGAATTGAAAACGGAGATCCAAATGCCTTGCAGACCGAATTCGGGGATAAAAACCGTCATATAAAGAAGCGCGCCGATGCCTTCTATCAAAAATGTGCCGAAGATGACTTTTTTGACAAAGCGAACAAGTCCATTCATCGTATCCAGATTAAAAGCAGCCTGAATCAACTGTCTTTCATTCATTCCGATTCGTTTTTGCATGGCAATCATGAAGCCTGTTATCACGGTGATCGTTCCAAGTCCGCCGATCTGTATCAGAATCAGAATCACTGCCTGTCCGAAAAAACTCCACGTTGAAACGGTTGGCAGAGTTACCAGTCCCGTTACACAGGTTGCGGTTGTTGCCGTAAACAGCGCATCGATGTAAGCCACAGGCTCTCCGCTTTTCGTACTGAACGGTAAAGAAAGTAAGGAACTTCCCAATAAAATAACCAATAAAAAGCTGAACAGTATGATATGTGTTGCGGAAATTGAAAAAAATTTCCTTTTTGCCATAAAATCATCCCTTTTTATCATAATCTTTACCTCTATTATAGCACAAAAAAAGAATTCTTGCAATGCATTACAAGAATTCTTAAAAAATGATTTTTTATACTATAGGAAATTGCGCAAATCAGTTGCGCTGTCGAGTGAAGCGTCAAGTTTGAATAAACTGCGATACGGCGGCAACCATCAGCGGCGATTCGCCACTTTTTTATGCTATAAGAAATTGCTCAATTTTAACCTCGCCGTTTGCGTAGTTTTGATGCAAGCAAACTTGGATAGGCGAGCAACCATTAGCGGCGATTCGCCGCTTTTTAATCAAAGTCAAAATATTTTTTGCGGAGCTTTTCCATTCTTCCGGAAATACGGCGCAAATCTTCTCCCGCTTCTTCATCTCCGCAAGCATATTCTTTCATCAGTCTGCCTTCTTCAAAGCAAATTTCATCGTGGATGGGGAGATAATGCTCGTAAAGGAACCAACAATATTTCATCATGCGCAGTGTGCCGAGAACTTCAACGTGGTTTTTAATATCCTGAATGGCAACGTTATAAAAACTCTTGACAGCGCCGACGATTTCATCACGGGTATTTTCGTAAGCAAGAACCATGGAACGTGCAGAGTGCCAATCGTTGTTATAGGGTGTAGAACCGTGTGTATCGGTATTGCCGACGATCGGAACCTGAATACCCTGCGCGCGGAAATCATGATATTTTTGAACTTGATAACCGTTTTGTTGGAAATATGTCAAGCCGCCGAATACCTCAAAGGCATCGAAGGGATGGGTTTTGAACATATGGTCAGTAAAATCTTCGGGCACCTGATATACGTTACTGATCCAGTAAGGGTGCGCAAAAATACCGAGACCGTTTGCCTTTTTGATGTGATTGCAGATCCAGACACAGGAAGCGTACGGAAATTTTTCCACGTTTTCAGGGATATCAAGCGTTTGCGCAAGCGCATTGACTTCGGCGCGGTATTCTTCTTCCGTCATCACGTCGGGGCAAATGCCGGTGAGGGAACGCCAATCGGGATCGGCGCCTTTATTGATATATTGCTGGGAACAATCCAACAGACCGTTTATGCTGTAATCGCCGCCGAAATTGACGATATGAATGTCGTTTCCGGGAAGATGAATTTCCTCGCCCGTATAAAATTTTACGTCAAGATTCAACGGTTCATAGAATCGTTTTGTTTCCAGTGAGGGATAATATTTTCTGTGATCGGTAATTGCCATGAAGTCGTAACCCGCTTTTCGATAGTTTGCGGCTACGATAAAGGGATGTTCTTTGCCGTCGGAACGTGTGGAATGCATATGCATATCGCCGATATAAGGATATCTGCCAATCAGATCCGATTCGACTGCGTAAACGGAAAGCTGAACAATGCGTTTATCTTCCAAAATAATGCGAATATAATGTTCGCTTTCTTTTTTGAAAGTATGAACAATGTGAAAGCATCCGTCTTGCGCGGGCATCATACGGTAGGATGTGTAGTTGTCGCGGGTGGGATAGGTTGAGGGAATGCCCTCCGTCATGGTATGGATGGCGACGGTATATTCCTTATTTTCGGCAAATGCGGCATGTCCGCCTCGGGGCTTCACGGTAATGGAAACCTCTTTGCCCACGGGGATAACTTTCGGAAAAATGTCGTAATTCAAAAGTTCACGTTTCATCAAATCCATAAGCTGAGATCCTTTCCAAAATATATAATGAATTTTTCTATACCTGCATTTTATCATAAATTTCATGTTTTGTAAATAGTCTCTTCTTTGATTTTATATGGAAAATGATGTTTATGATGTGACGTTTTTTTTATTTTCTCATACACTGTAGATGAATCCAAAGCAAAAAGAAATAAAATGACCGAAAGGATGAATCTTGCGTATGGAAAAATATTTTGCAGCCGCCAATACAGAAGCGGGCTTTTTCAGTTTGTTTGACGAGGTGTTTTCCTCGCAACGTCTTCGCCGTATTTATATTTTGAAGGGCGGTCCGGGAACAGGAAAATCCACATTGATGAAAAATATCGGTTTTATGGCGGAAAATCGGGGCTTTGAAGTGGAATACATCTGCTGTTCTTCGGATCCGCATTCATTGGACGGTATTATCATTCCTTCGCTTTCCGTTGCTGTTTTGGACGGTACCGCTCCTCATATTACAGATCCCGTTTATCCGGGTGTTACGGAGCATACGGTAAATCTGGAAGAAGCATTGGATTGCGAAGCGCTCACGAAAAAAAGAGAAGAGATTATTTCTTTGATCCGCTCGAAAAAAGAAGCTTACCGCACCGCATATAGGTTTCTCAGTGCGGCGGGCATTCTTGAAAAAGAGCGCGATGCACTGACAGAAACTTTTTTCCTTCGTGAAAAAGCGGAAGCGGCAGTCAAAAGATTGCTGGATTCTTTTCGACACATCGAAAAAGGAGAACAAAAGCACAGATATATTTCCGCCATTTCTTGTGATGGTGTACAAAGATTGGATACTTTGCGCCGCCATGCAAAAAAATTTTTTGCAGTTACGGATAAGTACGGATTCGGCAGATATTTCATGAATACTCTTTATGAAGCGGTTTGCACGGAAAAGCTTGCTGCTACCGTATGTTCTTCTCCTCTGAATTTTGCGCATAAAGAAGCGATTTTTCTGGAAGGGGAGAACGTTCTTTTCATGCTTGCCGACGAAAAAGAAGCGGAAAACGCGGATAAGATTATAAACTGTATGCGTTTTATTCGGAAAGAGGCTGTTTCCGAAAGAAAGGGACGTTTGCGGTTTTTCGGCAAATGCGAGGAAGCCATATTGGAGGGCGCGCTTTCTGCGCTTGCAGAAGCTGGCAAATTTCATAAAAAGGCTGAAAAGATTTACAGTGCCTGTGTCGATTTTTCCGAAATCGATGCCATAAAAATGAAAATGATTTCCGAAATATTTGCAAACAATATGTAAAATATTAAAATAGTAATTGCAAAAATAAAAAAGATGTGATATAATTAAACTACATTTGCGTTTTTCAGCCGACGGAGGATTTTTCCGTCGGCACGCAACATATTTTTGAAAGGAAAATAGTAAAAACCATGATGAAAAAACTTTATAAGACATTATGTCTTGTGCTTGCGCTTTCCGTTTCCATGCTTTTGTTTACGGGCTGTGAAAAAAAGCCCGGCTTGTATGCTTGGTATGGCGGAAAAATGAATGTGGATACGGTTATGACCATTCGTGTGGATGGCGGCGAAGGAGAAAAGGTTTATGAGGTTCCGTTCGATACCTACCGCGCAGTCTTTCTGTATTTGAAAGCTAATGTTTCCGATTATATTATGAATGAAGATTCCGAATATACGGGACTTTCGACCGATGCGGAAAAAACGGCGGCAATCAAGGAAGTTGCTGAAAATATTTTGACAGATTATTATTGTCTTGTTACACTTTGCGAAAAATATGACATTCGGATTACCGATGAGGACAAGCAGCAGTATTATAACGATACTCAGAAAAAAATTCAGGATTATCTGGCTGATATCGATGAAGAAAAAATGGATTTCAAGGGAACCAAGGAAGAATATGCGGCAGAACTTTATAAGAAATCGCTTGCCGTGTTGAACATGACACCCGAATACTTTGAATTTACCTATTACCGTTCTCTTTTGGAACAGCGTTTGAAAAAAGTGATGTCTCCCGATATCGGCGATTATATCAATCAGTCCTATTACCATTATGAACAGATTTTGTTCACTTACACAAAGGGAGATGCCGCAGCAGAGGAACAGGCGCGCAAAAATATTTTGAGCGTACAGGAAAAATTGCAAAGCGGCGCGGAAATGAGCACTGTGGCAAAGGATTATACTCCCCAGAATGCTTACCGTGACATTTATTTCGATATTAACGGAAAAGTTGTCGGTTCTCCCTACGGCGAAACGTTGGGCAGTTTTACAAGAGATGCGCTTTGCGCTTTGGATTCCGGCGAATACAGTGAAATTATGTCTGGTGACCAGGATGATTATATCGGCTATTTTGTAATTCTTCATAAATTGGATATTGATACGGATTATGTATGCGGTACGGATCCTGTTGCAAAATTGATTTACCAGTATCCTTATGTCGGTTCCTCCAGTTATTCGGCATATTATTCAAAATATAACACAATGCGGGAAAGCTATGTTCAAAACAGTTCTTTGATTCCCGTCAGTGAAAAAGTATACAACCGTATTTCCGTGAAAACACTCTATTGATTTCACAAAAGAAAGGATAACGAAAATGAAAGTATCTTTGGTTATTCCCATGTATAACGAAAGCTCCATCATTGATGAAGCTTTGCATACGTTTTCATCCTATATGGAGGAGACTTTTGAAGATTGGGAACTGATTTTTGTGGATGACGGTTCTGCTGACGGTTGCGGCAATGCCGTTTGTCTTGCTCATGAAAAGGACGAGCGTATTCGTCTTTGCCGCTATACTCCCAATCGGGGAAAGGGCTATGCTGTCCGCACGGGTGTTTTGGCGGCGCAAGGAGATCTGATTCTCTTTACAGACTGTGATAATGCTTACGGAACGGAAGCGCTCGGCACTTTGGCTCAGACGTTTATGCAATCCGATGCGGATATTGTCGTCGGTTCCCGCAATTTGTCAAAGGATGGATATGAAGGATATACGTTTTTGAGAAAACTGGCTTCCAAAACATATATCAAGATCATTGCCGTTGCGGCAGGCTTCAAACTTTCCGATTCGCAATGCGGAATCAAAGGTTTCCGTCATGATATTGCCAAAAAGATTTTTTCCAATTGTGAGGTTGACCGTTTTGCTTTCGATCTGGAAGTCATTATGATCGCAATGAAATTGGGGGCTAAAATTGCGGAAATGCCCGTTAAAATTATCAATCACAGAGAATCTACGGTTCATGTTCTCCGAGATTCCGTCAAAATGCTTCGCGATGTCCGCAGCATGAAAAAAAGAATAAAAAAACAGGAAATTCAGTAAGTAAACAAAGCGAATTTTCATGAAAGGAAATTTCATCAATGAAAAAGATTTTTATAATGCTGGCGGCGCTTCTTCTTACGCTTACAGCGCTTCTGGTCGCCGGTTGTAATAATAACAATTCGGATACCGATGAAGATAGCGGGTCCAAGCAGATTTATTACAGCAATGACTCTCTTTATGCGTATACATTGAACGATAAAAACGAAGCAACTCTTGTTGGTTATAATGGTAAAGTTGCAAATCTTGTGCTTAACCGTATTGACGGCAGACAAAAAATCGTTGCCATCGCGAACGATGTATTTACCGGAAATACCTATCTGAAGAGCGTGGAAATTGTTTCTCCGATCAAAACTATCGGAGACAATGCTTTTGCTTCCTGCACGTCTTTGCAGTCGGTTACGTTCCGTTCCGGCTCGGTTCTGGAATCCATTGGAGCAGGTGCTTTCTCCGGTTGTAAAGTTTTGAACACATTTACCATTCCTTCTACTGTTAAGACCATCGGCGATAACGCTTTTTTGAATTGCTATAAGGCAAGCATTGATTTTTCCGAAGCAACTTCCTTGGAAACCATCGGAGATTATGCATTTTCGTCCTGCGGCATGAATCTGAATTCCACAACGAGCGTGATGATTCCCGCAAGCTTGAAAGAAATCGGTCAAGGTGCTTTTTACGGTTGCGTTCAGATCCTTTCTTTTGAAGTTGCGGAAGGGAATACTGTCTTTTCAGCGGAAGACGGCATTCTTTATAATGCAGACCGTACGGTTCTCGTCCTCTTCCCACCCGCAGCCGGAAAATCCGAAACGTATACGATCCCTGCTCATGTTCGTACGATTGCGGGAAGTGCGTTTGCAGGTGTTGGTTTGAAGAACATTATCTTGAATGAAGGTTTGGAAGAAATCGGGGGCAATGCTTTCTATAAGGCTTATAAATTGGAAAGCATTCAGATTCCTGCTACCGTTAAAACCATTGGCAGTTATGCATTCATGGAATGCTCCGCATTGAAAACCGCAAATATTCCCGATAACACCGCGCTTGGTTTTTATATTTTCCGTAATTGCACGTCTCTTACGTCTGTAACCATGCCTTCTTATATAAAAGAGATTCCGGAAGGTCTTTTTGACTCCTGCTCCGCGTTGGAAGCAATCACGCTTCCCGAGGGTGTTGAAACGATTGGAATACTTGCGTTCAACTATTGTAAAACGCTCAAGGAAATCAAACTCCCCTCTTCTGTGAAAACCGTTAAATCCTATGCGTTCCGTAACTGCACAGGACTGACGGAGATGGATCTCTCTTCCGTTACATCGCTCGGTTCTTTTGCTTTTCAGTATTGCGGCGCATTGAAAAGCGCAGACATCCGTAACGTCACGGAGATTGCTCCTTATGTGTTCAGCGAATGCACGGTTTTGGAATACGTAAACATTCCCAACTCGATTACATCGATTGGAAACTATGCATTTTTCGCTTGCGACCATTTGGCTTCTTTTGTAATTCCGGAGACCGTAACGGATTTGGGCGATTATGCATTTGCAAAATGCACGGCGCTTTCCGAAATTAAAATTCCCGCTTCGGTTACAAAAATCGGTCAAGGCGTATTTTACGGTTCCGGCATTGTTTCCGCTATCATTGAAGCACCTATCAAGGCAATTCCCGCTTCTTTCTTTGATTCTTGCACCAAGCTTTCCACCGTGATTTTACCTGAAACGGTTGAGGTGATTTCCATCGGTGCTTTTGCGGGATGTTCTCAGCTGAAAGAAATTCCTCTTGTCCGTCCGATCAAACATGTGGCTCCCGGTGCATTCACAAACTGCATCAGCTTGAAAAATATTATCATCGGTACGGAAGATAAGGAAATCGGCGCAGGTACGTTCTACGGTTGTGAATCGTTGGAAGAAATCGTTATTCCCGAAGGCATTATTTCCATTGAATCCTCCGCTTTTGCCAATTGTGTTTACTTGACATCCGTGACATTCCCTTCTACGTTGGAATATATCGCTTCTCAGGCATTTGCTTCTTGCCAAAAGCTCCCCCGCGTTTCTTTGCCCGAATCGCTTGACATGATCGGCAACAATGCTTTTGCGAGTTGCACCAAACTGACGAAGATCGATATTCCAAGCAGTGTGGTTTATATCGGCAGAAATGCTTTTAACGGTACAAACTGGTTGAAAGCGCAGTCAAATGAAACCTTTATTGTAGCAGGCGACGGTATTTTGGTTCAATATAACGGAAACGACGCCAACATTGTCATTCCCGATACGGTAAAACGCATTCCCGCCTACCGTTTTGCCTCTCTTTCGACTGAACCGAAATCTTTTACGATTCCGTCTTCCGTTCAGTATATTTCCATGGATGCTTTTTCTAAAAGGGTGGAAACTTCCGAAAGTTATTATTATGAAAAACGCTACATTACCATCATCGGACGTAAAGGTACGTATGCGGAAACTTTTGCAAATCACGAATACTACACGTTTGAAGCCATCAAATAATTAAAAATAAAAAACCGATAGATTTCTCGGGGAATATCCCGAGAGTCTATCGGTTCTTATTTTAAATTGTAGTTTCTCCGATTACACAGATTTCGTTTTCTTTCAGAAGCGCGGCGGTTATGCCGTCGCCGTGGGTAAGCGTTTTGGAAAAAGTACCGTCGTAAATTCTGCCGCAACCGCAGGACGGACTTTTTTCTTTCAGCAAAGCAAGCTTGCAATGGAAAAGCTCTGCAAGGCGAAGCGCTTCTTCAGCGCCCTTTCGGTAGTTTTCCGTTACATCCACTCCGTCTGAACGCAAAACCCTGCGGTCGGACTGAATTTCTGCGGGAATTCTCGGTGTTGGCAGTCCGCCCATGATTTCGGGGCAGATCGGAATCAGATGATATTGCTTTTGTAATTGCTCAATAACGGTAGGGGGCAGAGGCTTTCGGCAACCGTCATATCGGCAGGCAACACCGAGCAGACACGCGCTGATCAATATATTTTCCATGATCAATCTCTATCAAGTTGTGTTTACTGATTGAATACATTTGTAGAAGTAACTTCTATTTCCATTCCGATTTGCTGATAACCGGTGTGGGCATATCCCTTTGCCAACGTATGGTTTTCAATTTTCACGATACTGCCGTTTTCTACGGTAACAGTAATGGTTTGCACAATGCTTTTGGTCTTACCGCTGTAAGCTTCAAAAATGGCATCGTATGCAGAACTTTCGGGTTGATGACATTGAATTTCGTATACACCGTCGCTCTTTTTTGTGAGAGTGGAAACGTAATCCGCGGAATATTTTGCTGTGTTGATCAAGCCGCTGATATAGGCTTTTGCTTCATCTTCGGTTTGGCTGACGGTCTGTTCTTGTCCGGAAACAAGGATGGTTTGTTTTCCGTTTGCATAAGAAATTTCAAAGTTTTCCGAACCGGCGGTTGCAGTTGCATTGTAGAAATATGCGCCGTTCTTTTTACCGTACGTTACGGTATCTTGTTCGGAGTAAAGCTGGCTTTGATTCAAGGTAGGAATGGAGACTTTTTGAGTCATGTTCAAAGTAAAAGAGCCGTCTGTTTTTTCTTCGAGGGCTTCGAGCATATCCTCAATTTCATAAATCAATGTGCAATCTTCAATTTCCGTATATTCTTCGGGATTCAGCGTATCTGTGATGAGGGTTACTGAATTATAGTTGGAATACTGTGTGGAAATTTCAAAGGATGGAGTGGGAGAACCGTCCGGTTCATCAAAAATGAATTTGATTTTCATTTCCTTTACGCGGAATTTCGAATCCGCAACAATGGAAACTTCCATATCCTGTACGTCAAAATCGAATCCCGCATCGTTCATGCCGAAGGTTTCGAGCATTTCATCCATGGTCTTTTTGGTATAACCGGAATATTGCAAGGACCATGTGCCGTCTTCATTCTGAGCGAAAGAAGCATTTGTGCAATCGTTGAAATCGATATCGTCAGTATCGTTATTTTTTCCTTCGCGGTAAGCGATGTGTTCCTCTTTTGTCAAGGGTGAATAAATTTTTTGATTGCGTTCATCACTTTCCAAAGAAACAAACATTTTTCCGTCATGGAAAGCTTCTATGCTTTTTTCATGCATAATTTCATTAAATATATTGGGAAGCATGCCGGATTTCTTGAGCGAGAATTCGGAAGATGAATAATAGTAGTAATCATTGCTGTTCAGCCCCGAAAGGATGCTGTTCATTGTGATATCCATGGCAAATTGCACGCCCGATACGGTAAGAGATAAGGTGCCAGTACCGCTGGTTTCATAGGCGTCGAGTTTATCCATGGCTTTATTCATTTTATTCCAAAGTTCTTCTGCACTTTTGGGTTTGGAATTACAGGACGTGAAAAACATCGTGAAAAGGCAAATTGTCAGTAAAATGGTTAAAAATTTTTTCATTGATAAAAACCTCCTTATTTTATTATGTATATTATACTATAAATCGTAACAAATGTCAATATGGTTGTGTATTTATATTATATATAAACTCAATTTCTGAGTAAATGCCGAAAAATTCGGCTATATACTATTTACAAAAACGGAATATTGTGATATACTGTATATGAAATCTTTTATGGATTTCGGAAAGGGTGATTTTTTTGCAAACGATGGCTTACATATGGCTTGGCGTGATTGTTCTGGCAATCATTGCGGAAGCTTCCACGGTCAATTTGATCTCCATTTGGTTTGTGCCTTCCGCTTGTATTGCCATGATTCTTGCGCTTTGCAATGTATCTCTTTGGATTCAGTTGGTCGTATTTTTCATAACCTTCCTCCTTCTGATGATTTTCATCAAGCCCTTGGTAAAAAAATGCTTTCGCGTGAAACCTGTTGCTACCAATGCGGACACTGTAATCGGATTGGATGCGGTTGTGCTGGAACCCATCAACAATCTGGAAGCAAAGGGACAAGTGAAAGTGCGCGGACAGGTCTGGTCGGCGCGTTCCTCCGAGGAAGCGGTTACTTACGCCGAAGGCGAGATCGTTCGGGTTCTTTCCATTGAAGGCGTGAAACTGATCTGTGAAAAGAAAATTTAATTTATAAATAAGAAAGGAATTTTTATTATGGGACCTTTAGGCACTATTTTGTTGGTAATTGCAATCCTTACGGTTGTAATTGTAATTTCTTGTATTAAAATCGTTCCTCAAGCGAATGCTTATGTCATTGAAAGACTCGGCACATATCATGCTACGTGGACGACAGGCCCTCATTTCAAAGCGCCTTTCATTGACCGAATCGCAAAGAAAATCAGTCTGATGGAGCAGGTTGCCGATTTCCCTCCGCAACCGGTTATTACGAAAGACAATGTTAAAATGCAGATCGATACCGTTATCTTTTTCCAGATCACGGACTGCAAAATGTATTCTTACGGGGTGCAGTCTCCGATGTCTGCCATTGAAAACCTGACGGCAACAACCCTCCGTAACATCATTGGCGATCTTGAATTGGACAGCACTTTGACTTCACGCGATATCATCAATACGAAGATGCGTTCCATTCTGGATGAAGCGACGGACCCTTGGGGCATTAAGGTCAACCGTGTTGAATTGAAGAATATCATGCCTCCCCGCGAAATTCAGGACGCGATGGAAAAACAGATGAAAGCGGAACGCGAACGCCGCGAACTGATTCTCCGTGCAGAGGGTGAAAAGAACTCTACTGTCCTCGTTGCGGAAGGTAAAAAACAGGCGATGATTCTGGATGCGGAAGCGCAGAAGCAGAGACAGATTCTTCTTGCGGAAGCGGAAAAGGAATCCCGTATCCGTCAGGCAGAAGGTGAAGCAGAAGCAATTCTCAAGGTACAGGAAGCAACCGCAGCAGGTATCAAGCTCATCAATGAAGCGGCTCCTTCCGATAAGGTAATCGCAATCAAGAGTTTGGAAGCGTTTGAAAAAGCCGCTGACGGCAAGGCGACCAAGATCATTATCCCCAGCGAAATTCAATCTCTGGCAGGACTTGCGGCAAGCCTCAAGGAATTGACCTCTGCCGATGAAACAAACGTAAACAATTGAATATAAAAAGTGGGCAACGCCCACTCGAAGTTGCTCGCCTATCCCCAAGTTTTTCTTATATCGAAACAATGCAAACGGCGAGGTTTAAATTGCGTAATTTCCTATAGTATAAAAAATTCCGAACACGGTTTTGTGTTCGGAATTTTTGTCTTAAGGAAGTTTATTCAGACGATGGAAAGCTTCGGCAAACGGTTTGATATCGGGTTCTCCGTGGAGAGCCTCGTAATCTTCTCCGAGATAGCAAGCAAAGCAGGAAATATCGCGGAATCCGAGATCGGCATAATAATCAAAATCCGCGTGAATGACTTTTTCGTCGGGGGTGAATGCCTTGGGCGGTTTTGTCCAATTGGAAAACAGGGAATTATCCAACCAATAGTCCAATACTTTGGCGGTTTCTTGTCCGAAAAATTGAATCAGCTCTTTGATGTATTGATTCTGACTCTTGTTTTTTTCGTTTTCGGCGCAGGAAAGCGGTGTATGATGGTCGCGGTCAATGGGTGCATATTCAAGGAAAAGTCCTTCTGCGGGCTTGATTTTTTTCGGAGGTGTCAGCGTGCTGTAATATGCAAGATAAGCAAGTTCGGCTTCGGGATCCACCTTTTTGATTTCTTCCAGCATACGGTTCATAATGATGAGCTGTTGGTCTGCGGCTGAAAGCTCCGCGCATTTTGGGCAATGGCATGCGGCATCGGGTGCATCGTCAAGCCAAAAGAAATAGCGATGAGAGGAACGGTATAATTTTTTGACCGTTTCCGCCGCGCGCTTGGCGATGAAATCAAGAGCGTCTTCATTGGAAGCACAACAGTTGATTTTTGGCGTGCGTTCGCCTTTTTCATTCATACGAAACCAATCGGGATGTTTTTCAAATTCGGATGCGGGTAAAAAATAGCGTGCGGCATGCATTTCATATTCAATTTGCAAGCCTTTTTCGATGGCTTCATCAATCAATTGACGGTATTCGGATGTTTCCAGAAGATCAAGCATGGCTTTCATTGTCAGCGGCGAACGATAGCCGCCGACGGGATGGAGCGCAAGCGTAGGAATTTTCAAATCTGCGCAACGGTCAATCCATTTGCGATTGAACTCTTCGGGATGAATCAAAAGAGAAGCAGTATTGATTTTCATGGCAAAATCCTTTCTGTATTTGGGCGTATTATTCCCCTATTTCTTTTTTCTTTTGAAAATAAAACTTCGGAAAAGAATCAAATTCAAAACAAGGAAGAAACCAATTAAGATAAAGAATGTCAGGATGGGTTCTTTGGGCGCGAGGGTGGCAAGAATCATCAGTGGAAGTCCGAAAACAATGGCGGGGAAGTTTTGGTAAACCATATTATCTGAAGCAGGCGTTTTGAATTCGCCGTCGATCTCACGGAGCAGAATGGTGCCCGTACTTGCGGTTCCCGTCAACATACCGTACATCATCATGAACTGTTCTTCACAATATGCCGGGAAAAGCGCTTTTGCAACCAATCGGTTATAGAAATAGGTAACGATGAATCCGGCAACGCCGAGGATGACCATGATTCCCCAATAGCTTTTGAGGATGCCCAGACGAATGGCGGCAATACCCGCTACGACCATGAGATCGAAAAAGAAATTGCTGACACGAGTCATCAGGAAGTCATTGATATATTCTCTTTTAGAAAGGGAACATTTTTGCAGAAGCTTTAATACCTGTTTGATCAACATGGCGGAAAGTACGCCGACCAGGAAGTTGAAACCGTAAATTACGGAGCGCATTCCCGGGATCAATACGCCAAGCCAAAAGATGATGAGATATGTGAGCAGATAGGCAATCATGACGAATGCGATTTCAAACGTCATTTTTTCCATGCTGCCCTGCATGGGAATCTCGTTTTTGGTTTGGATAATGTCTGTCAGAGCAATATCTTCGCTTTGAGAAGCACTGTTGAGGATTTTTTTCCTTTTGTGTTTGAGTATTTGCAAATGGATGACACCGCCAAAGCTGGCGCAAATGAAACCGACTGCAGCGATGGTAAGCCCAAAGGTTTTTCCTCCCACAAAGCCGTGTTCGATTTCATAAATATTGCCGTAGTTCATTGCTTGTCCCGTTCCTTGACCGAAACCGAATGCAAGGAGAAGTCCCCCCGCGGCAAAGAAATCTTTGATGATCATTGCCGCAACGATGGTAATTCCCATGCCGACAACACCTTGTAAAAGATAAGTGGAAACCGTGGTAACGCCCGTATTGAAGATTTCGGATGCGCGTTGCTTGGATAATTTTCCTTTCGAACTTTTGAACGTTGAAGCAATGAAGCCCAATGCCAAAGTATGATAGGTAATGATTTCAAGCGTCTGATAACCGTTTTCGGCAAAAAATTTCGTTTCGAACATGGGCGTTTTTGAGAAAATGTCGTAAACGCCTGCAATCACAAGCAAGATCGTTCCGCCGAGTACGGAGGTCGGAATCAGCGATTTTTCAAGGAAGCTGATTTTTCTTTTTAACATATTAGCTGTCAGCAAGCTGAGGAGCAGGACTGCAATCAGATTGATCGTTCCCCAAACTTTATAATCCCAAAAATTTTCCATGAGGTTCTCCTTTTTCCGTATTTTTGAAATGATTGAAGATATTAACGTATTTCAGCGCGTTGAAGCGTTTACTTCCTTTGAGTTGATAAATTTTTTCATTAGAATAAATATTCAGCTTGTTTTTGCCCAGAACGGTTACGGCCGGAGTGCCTGCAAAGGGGAAGCAAAGTTCGTTTTCTTTGCCTTCATCAATAACAATGCGGTCGCCGTATAAGCAAATTTCCGCTTCCTCGCGCAAACGGATTTTATCTTTATAGACGATAACTTCCGAAAGGTTCGCTTTTTCCCGATACATTGGTGTTTGTATGTAAAGCGAAAGGTCGAGATTGCGGACGAAATCCTGCTGATATTCATACCAATCGTTGACGAAGCGGAAAGGAAATTCAAAACCGACCCCTTTCAGTTCCGTGGTGGTTTCATAAGAGATTTTTTTGTGGCAATGCAGACATTCGATTTCATTGCCGTTCGATTCAAACGTGGAAAGTCCGCAATCGGGGCAAACGTAAACGGCGCGTTCCAGATATTCCGCGCGTTTATCGGAGAAAAATTCGTGCTCTGCCGTAGCTTCGTTGACGTAAAGACCTTCTTTGATGATGTCAAACAGCTCGTCGGTTGACATTTTTTGATATTCCTCGGGTTCAATAACCTTGGAAACGTAAGCGTGCATAGAACCTTTGCGGACAACGTCGCTCCAGCGGGGATGTACGCCGTAACCGCCTTCAATACGGAAAAGTACAATCGGAAGACCGAGTTTTTTTGCCAGAAACGCAATGGTTGGCAGCATAAATTCGGTTTTACCGCTATACGTACGGTTTCCTTCCGGCGCAAGCGCAATGGTTCCGCCTTCTTTGGCAACTTTCAAACAATTTTTGATTGCACGGATATCCGATGTTTGCTTTTTGATCGGAATCGGCGCTACCAGATATCGAATCAGCGAAGAAACCCATCCTTTGGAGAAGATATCTTCACTGGCGAGATAGTAGATTGGCCCTTCAAATGCGCTTCCGACAAAAAATTGGTCAAATGCGGTTTGATGGTTGAAAAGTATCAAATACTGTCTGCCGTTTTGCTCTTTGAATTTTTCAACTTTGATTCCGTATCTGTGCGCGGAATAAGGGGAAAGAACGAGAGAAACAAGATTTCTGACGGTTTTATGTCTTGGCTTGAGCCACGCTGCATCATCTTTTTTCTTTTCTTTGACCTTGGGAGTATCCGTTTTTAAGGGTTCTTGCTTTACGGGTTCCATATTGTTTACCTCCGTTTTTAGTATGGGAATTTGCTTATTTTTATTATTATATCATAAATATACATATTTGTCTAATGGTTTTACAGCTTTTTTGCCGTTTTGTGTAAAAAATATAAAAAAGTGGTAAAATTTTATGTATGATGAACAAAGTAAAATGTAATGTGTCAAACCAAATAAAAACAGAGAGTTTCTGCGGAATATCCGTAAAAACTCTCTGCGTATATTTTCAAGAACATTAAATATTGAAAAATTTATCACATTTTAAACATGATTTTCCACAAAACAAGAGGGAAAACCGTGGAAAACACCTGTGTTTGGGATAAAAAGAAGAAGTAATCCACTTTTCAACAGAGTTTTCCACAAGAATTGCGGGAAAAACAAAGATTTTCTTTTGCTTTTTCCACATGATTTTCCACAGATTGTGGATTTTTATTGAAAATGCGGCCGTGGAAAATGTTTTCCACAGGATTAAGCTTCTTCCTCGATTGCAGCGGGCTGTTTCATAACCTCGGCAAGCTGATCCATAACTTCTTCGGAGAATTTCGGCGAACGGTCAAAATAATAGACGCCGTTTTGCTCCTGTTCCACATCGTAAAGCTGAGTGTAGCAAAGACCGCAAACCTTGGGGGTGCGGAGGAGAACTTCCGTCAGACCCGTATAGCGTTCCACATATTCTTCCACCGTTTTCGGAGAATTTCCGTAACCCCAGCTGGTCGAGGAATTCTCCATCTGAGAAGACCATTTGATGCCACCGTATTCACTGATGAAATAAGGCTTGCCATTATATTTCTGGCGTTTTCCGTAATTTTCGAAGATTTCCGTTTCGGTAATTTCCGCATAGCGTTTGCGGTAAACGTCCACATTCTGGTTGTAGTCGTGAATATCGTAAATATCCGTAACGACGTGATAGTTACCGCTGGTATCGATGCAGGGACGGACGGGGTCGAAGGTTTTGGTAAATTCATAAATGGCGCGGATCAAACCGTTATCCTGTTCTCTGCCGTTTACGTCCCACGTTTCATTGAAGGGACACCAACCGATGAGGGCGGGGTGATTATAGTCGCGCGCCATGGCTTCAGACCATTCGGAGAGATAATATTTCAAATTACCTGCGTTGGAAACGTCAAAGCCCCAGTTTGCGTATTCGCCCCAGACGAGATAGCCGAGACGATCTGCTTCATAGAGGAAACGGCGCTCAAAAACGCGTTCGTGAAGGCGTGCGCCATTGAAGCCGAGACGTTTGGAAAGCAAAATATCTTTTGCGAAAGCCTCATCATCGGGAGCGGTGTAAACACAGTCTTTGTAATATCCCTGATCGAGAACAAGACGCATGAAAACACGTTTGCCGTTGATGCGCAGACAGCGTTCATCAAGCTCGATCTTGCGCATACCGAAATAGGAGCTTACGGTATCCGTGCCGTTTGCATCCATTGTTTTGATGATAAGGTCGTAAAGCGTGGGCGTTTCCAAAGACCAGAGAGAAAGTTCATTCAATGCAACGGACGTTCTCAAGGTTGCCAAGGTTGTTTTTGCAGTAGCTTTTCCGACTTCTTTGCCGTTCAGAAGCGCAGTGATTTCCACGGTTTTTGCGCCGATTTCGGGGAAGGTGAGCGTGAGATCCAATTTGGCGTTATCCACGTCGGGATCCATGCGGATATTTTTGAGATAAGCAGAAGGCACGATTTCCATCCAGACGGGCGCGTAGATGCCTGTAGATCTTGTGTAATAACAGCCGAAGGAATGGTAACGTGCAGACTGCTTTCCGCTGGACTGCGCGCCGTCCCCCGCAACGTCGGACTGACAGTATACGGAAATAGAGTTATCTCCTTCCGTCAGAGCATTTGTAATATCGAAGGTAAAGGGGGTGTAACTGCCGCTGTGTTTGCCGACGGAAACTCCGTTGACAAAGACTTCGGTTTTGTGGCAAGCGGCTTCAAAATTGAGAAGTACTCTTTCGTTTTTGCCGTGCGGAACGTTGATTGTTTTTCTGTACCAGCAAGCGGGGATAAAATCTTTGTAACCGATGCCGGAGCGTTCGCTTTCGGGACAGAAGGGAACGAGAATGGTCTTTTCAAGCTGTTCCTTGTTCTGAACGCCTCTCGGTTTACCCGATTTTCCGAAATCGAATTCAAACTCCCATTCTCCGCAGAGATTGATCCACTGTTTGCGTACAAGCTCAGGACGAGGGTATGCGTTTCTTATATTCATGGTGGGCTTCCTTTCATTTAAGATTAAATTTGGCATATTTCGATATGTCTTCGCTATGTTTATGGTAACATAGAAAAGTGCGCGTGTCAACGAAAAATTGAGATTAAACGAATCTTTTGTTGATTTCCATATCCTGAAAGAATTCTCTTTACTTTTTTCTTTTTTTGCAGTAAAATAAAATTATAAATTATTTTGTGAGAAAGGAATGTGATTATGAGCATTCATCAAGCGACGTTTATTGGCGCGCCGACGGAGGCTTCTCCGATTTTCATGAAAAAATTATCGGTAAAGAATCCTCGGCAGAGCGAAATTGAAATTGCGGGTCTTGGTTTTTTTGAACTTTATGTCAATGGAAGAAAAGTTTCCGAAGATATTCTGGTTCCTCCCACCTCCGATTACGGAGAAAGAGATCTTTCTACGCTGCATTATCCCATCAAGGATACGTTTTCGCATAGAGTGTATTATTGTAAATACAGTCTTTCCGAATATTTGATTGACGGCGAAAACACCTTGGAGGTTCAGCTTGGCGGAGGATATTATTGTCAGGAAGTGCGCACGGGCGAAGGCAAGCTTTCGTACGGAAAGCCGATCCTTGCTGTTTCATTAACGGTTGACGGAATAGAATATCTTTCCGATGAAAGCTGGACGTGGCGTGATTCCGTGATTGTTTCGGAGAACCTCTATACGGGTGAAGTGCATGATTTCCGTCACTGCGATTGTGAATGGAAACCCGTCGATCTTGCAAAAGCGCCTTCGGGTAAACTTGAGCAAAGCGATTGTCCTCACGATAAGATCATACGCAAAATCAAGCCTGCCGTTGTTTTCCGCGACGGAGAACGCACTGTATACGATGCGGGCGTAAATCTTTCCGGCGTGGTCGGTTTTTGGCAGAAGGCAGAAGCGGGAGAAAAAACCGAAATCCGTTTTGCGGAACGGTTGGACGGTTCTTATGAACTGTTTACAGAAACCTCGGGACCGATTGTGCAAAGAGATATTTATATCAGTAACGGTAAATCGAATTTCTGTATGCCGAAATTTGTATTTCATGGATTCCGTTATTTTGAAATCATAGGACAAGCGGAAGACGTTTGGGTGTATGAAATTCACGGCAATATGCCCCTTCGCGTAACGTTTTCTTCCAATCATCCCGTTTTGAATTTTTTATTCACCGCTTCCGTAAGAAGTCTGTATTCCAATATGCATGCAGGTATCATTACGGACTGTCCGCACAGAGAACGACTCGGATATACGGGGGACGGTCAGCTGACAGCCGATCTTGGACTGACGGTTCTTTCTTCCGAAAAATTTTATGAAAAATGGCTTCGTGATATTGCGGACGGTCAGGATCCCGAAACGGGACATGTTCAGCACACTGCGCCTTTTCAGGGCGGCGGAGGCGGTCCCGGCGGATGGGGCGGCGCTATCGTGATCGTTCCTTATATGCTTTGGATGCATCATAACCGTGAGGATATTTTGCGTACATATTATCCGAATATGAAAAAATATATCGCTTACATGGAATCCAGAAGCGAAAACGGCCTTGTTGTTCGTGAAGAAGAACGCGGATGGTGTTTGGGCGATTGGTGTACTCCCGATAAGATTACCATTCCCGAACCTTTCGTCAATACGTATTTTCTTGTGAAATGCTTGGAATACGTTGCGGAAACTGCGCGTGTACTGGGAGATTCTCCCGAACCTTGGCTGAACAAGGCGGAAGAACGGAAACAGGCACTCCGCAAACACTATTATGATGAGAAAACGAATACCTATTGCGCGGATATTCAAGGCGCAAATGCGTTTGCGCTTGACATCGGCATTGGCAATGAAAATATGATGAAAGCGCTCGTAGAGAAGTATGAGACGCTTGGCGCATTTGATACGGGAATCTTCGGAACGGATATTCTCATCCGCGTTCTTTTTGAGAACGGCTTCGGCGATACGGCAATGAAGCTCCTGACCTCGGAAAAAGAAAATTCTTTCGGCGCGTGGATGAACCGCGGAGAAACGACACTCTGTGAATATTGGGACGGAAAAAAATCCCATAACCATCATATGTTCGGCGCGCCTTTGCGCTATGTGTTCTCACACGTTCTCGGCGTGAAGGACAGAGGCAAAACGACCTTGATTGCTCCCGTGGAAATTTCTTTGCCGATTCAATTGGAAGCGGATATGGAAACAAAGTTCGGAAATGTTTTCGTACGGCGCGAAATGACGGAAAAGGATGAAACGCTTACCGTCCGCGCAGATCATAACGCTCTTTTCCGTTATCGGAATACGGAAATTACGCTGACTCCCAATGAAGAAACCGTATTTTATTTTGTTCGTTAAGATTAAGTAAATATAAAAACGAAACGCCCGTGCATCGCAAAGGATGCACGGGATATTTATATGTTAATAATCAAGAAGAGAAAAGTACCAACAGGATTATAAACAGGATGACTGCAATGGAGATAATCCAAGCATTATTGAAAATATTTTCGAGAGCAAGTTTTTTCTTGCTAACTTGAGTTACACTTTCAGTTACAGGGGGGGTGGTAATTTCATGGTTTGATAAATTGTCGATAGAATTTTTCCGGTCAAGCGAATTGGTAAAAATAAACGGCAATCAAACAATCAATGAAAAGCATAAGGGCGAAACCGATAATACCTATGCCGATGAAGAAAACAACGTCAAAATATACCATATCGCAAAGCATCGTAATTACGCCTGCAACAAACAGGATTGCGCAAAACCAAATGATAAATTTATGGATGCTTTTAACATTTTCAGGCATTTTGTCGAGAATTTTTTTATACATGGTCAAACCTCCAAAAATAAAAATATGTGCAAATTTCGTGTTTTATAGAAGTTGCACATACTATTATATATATTGTCAAGTATTACGACGAAAATATTTGAAAAATTTTATTTTAAGCAAAAAATAGGAATCAAAAAACAGACCGAACGCTCATCGGTCTGTTTTTTACAAGAAATATAAGTGTTTAATTAATAATTTTCAGCTTTGATCTGGAAGTAGCTCTTGGGATGAGCGCAAACGGGGCAGAGTTCGGGTGCTTTTTTACCAACGATGATATGGCCGCAGTTGGAGCACTGCCATACAACGTCGTTATCCTTGGAGAATACAACGCCGTCTTCGATATTGCCGATCAGCTTGCGGTAACGCGCTTCGTGTTCTGCTTCGATATTACCGACCATTCTGAAGAGAGCGGCGATACGCATGAAGCCTTCTTCTTTTGCTTCTGCTTCAAATTGTTTATACATATCGGTCCATTCGTAGTTTTCGCCGTTTGCGGCATCTTTCAGGTTGGCAAGCGTATCCGGAATGCCATCGTCGTGAAGAAGCTTGAACCAGATTTTTGCGTGTTCTTTTTCATTTTTTGCGGTTTCTTCAAAAAGGTCGCCGATTTGAACGTAACCGTCTTTTTTTGCTTTGGAAGCGTAGTAAGTATACTTTGTATACGCTTGAGATTCTCCTGCGAACGCCGCCATGAGATTCGCTTCTGTTTTTGAGCCTTTGAGTTCCATAATATTCAATTCCTTTCTTGAATAAAAGATTTTTATCTGTTGGGTGAATGCCCAATCATTTCGTAATTTGTTTCATACGGATGGTAACGGATGATGTCTGCGGTGTAAAGGATGTTAAAGTCAGCGTGAATTTTTTTGCATCGGCAGGGAAGGAGCCGCGCATATTTTCGCCAAAGGTGTGTTCGCAGAATCCGCTTTCAATTTCAAAATAACGGTTGCCGTTCAGGAAATATTTTGCGTTTCCGTTTGCAAGATATGCATAATCGCCCGCTTTGGGAACCATGTAAATGCTGTCTGTCAACAGTTTGCCTTGCGGAGGCAACGTGATTTCCAGCTTGGTCGGCACGCAATCGCAGCCGTCTGCGCACAGATCAATGCGAATGCCGTCTTCCAGAATATGAATGTCGGCAGTACGGCGAAGCGTCTGAACGTTAATGGTATCTCGCTTGGAATGGTCCATTCTTCTCCAATTGGAGGTTTCGGGTTTGCTTTCCAGCGTGGAGCGATATCCTGCTTGTTCTTCGCTGAACAGTCGGAAACCGTCTTCGATGGGTTCGATCTTTCTTGCGCGGAAGGTGGAGTGCGGATCGCCGAAGAACGAAGCCGTGTAACGAAGCTGTAAAATGGCGCTTCCGTAGTTGATCTGGCAGAAAACGGGATGGCGCGCGCAAAGAGCCGTGATGGTTGCGTTCAGCGCAGGCTTGTAGATACGTGCAATGTGGCTGTTTGGCAAAAAGACGGATTGATCTTTTTTCGGTTCTTTGATTTCAAGGCTGTCGTAAACTTCCCGCAACTCGGGGTGGAGCATATGGAAGGTAAGAAGATAAAAATAATGCTGGCAACATTTAGCGATGTACTCATCTCTGTACGTTTCCGCCATATAAGCAAATTCGGGATTTTTATCCCAAACAGCGAGAATCAGATAATAGGGATAATATTTTGCGATAGGATATTCTCCGCCCATATCCCAACGGGTGGAATTGAGTGTGTTGACCGTTTTATCCGGTTCAATGAATTTATACATCAGATTCAGATTGCGTCTGACCGGCTCGTAAAAGGAATCGTCCTTCAGAAATTCTGCCATAACACAGAAAGAATAATCACAGCAACAGTTGTAAGATCCCGTGGAGCGTTCGGTATATTCTCCGTATTCGTCACAGTCGATGCCTTCCATCAGGAATTTATCAATGGTTTCCTTGAATTTTGGATTTTTTGTGAAATGATATGCCAAAGCCAAACCGGAGGAAATGATCCAGCGGTGATTGGGGGTATGGAAACCGAGTGTTGCCATGGCGTTGCCCATATGTTCCATGATGTCCAGATATTTTTCAAACAGCTTGTCTTCCAAAGGCGTGTGCTCGCTGAAGCGTTCAATGAGCGCGGCTTGCGGAAAAATTGCTTGCGAATGGAATCCTGTTTGTGCGGGATCGTGGAAATTTGTCGTGGCAAGGTCCAGAGAACCGTCTTCATGGATGAATTGTTCATACAAACAGAGCGATTCATAAGCGTATTCCAACATGGTTTGATCGTGATAATAAGGAGATTCCTTTAAATAATAGGCAATCACGAAATAGATGGAATACTGTCCGGGATACATACCGTCGCGCACACCGCTGGTTGCTTTTTGATAAAGCTCCTCCTGTTCGGGGGACATGAACATTTTGTGTGCGCCGATGTGATTCGGGATTTGTTTGGAAAAGAATTCAGTCAATAACTGGTAATGGTTTCTCATAGCGAAAACCCTCCTGCAATTTTTCTTTTCGTTAGCATTTTATCATATTATTCTAAAATAGTCAATGAAATCCACAAAAAACGCATGAAATTTAAAGAAAAATTGTGAAGGTTTTCAAAATATCATTGAAATATCTTTTTGCACCCTTTTCTTTGCAAACAAAATGTTCGCAAAGAAAAGGAAAATATTATGCGTCATTTATACGACGGTTTGCGATTGTATGCCGTCGGTTCCTTCGCGGTAAAGCTTTGACGCCGAAATGGCTGCCGCGCGTTCATTGAGTCCGAAGCTGATGGTAATGGCGTTATTGACCTTTTGCATAAGTACGTCGTCAATATGTCCCATTTTTTCTCTGAGACGGGTCTTGTCAATGGTACGTATCTGTTCCAGGAGAATCACGGAATCTTTGACGAGTCCGAAGCGTTCGGCATAAACGTCAATATGCGTAGGTAATTTCGCTTTGCCCAAACGGCTGGTAATGGCGGCTGCAATGACGGTGGGACTGTATTTGTTTCCGATATCATTTTGAACGATGAGAACGGGACGGAGTCCGCCTTGTTCGCTTCCGACGACAGGACTCAGATCCGCATAATAAATATCTCCTCTTTTTACGGTCAATTTGACCCCTTCTTTCTTTTTTTCACTATGGTTTTGGGATATTTCAGTACGGAGCGGGTTTTCGTACTGTACCCGCTGCCGTAAGACGGAGCCTCCCGAAGGTTTTCGGTGTTTTGGCTCGTATTCCTATTGTTACCGTTTTCGGGAGCTTTTTAATCGGGGAAGGGAAAGAAAATGCTTGTCAAATTTTCAGAAAATCCGAGCATTTTCGCCTTCCCGTATTAGTTTATTTCCATCACTGCCGTTTTGATACACGTAAGGATCAAAAAGTTTTTTCAATTTTCATCAAACGGTTGTATTTGGCGATTCGTTCTCCTCTTGCAGGCGCTCCCGCTTTCAGAAATTGCGCGCCGACGGCAACGGCAAGATCGGCAATGAAGGCATCGCATGTTTCTCCCGAACGATGCGAGAGAATCACACGGTAGCCGTTTTCCTGCGCCATGCGAACGGTTTCCATCGTTTCCGTGAGAGTTCCGATCTGATTGGGTTTGATCAGAATGGCATTGGCAAGACCTTCCGCGATGCCTTTTTGCAAGAGTTTTCGGTTGGTAACGAAAAGATCATCTCCCACGAGCATGGTTCGGTTTCCGAGGGTTTTTGTAATCTTCTTCCAGCCTTCACTGTCATGCTCGCCCAAGGGGTCTTCCAAGGAAATGATGGGATAATTTGCGCAGAGTGTTTCAAATTTTTGAATTAATTCGGCAGACGTTTTCGAAATTCCGCGTTTGAAAAGAACGTATCCATCGTCTTTTTCCCATTCGGAAGCGGCGGCATCGAGTGCGATTTTAACGGTGTCCGTTTGATATCCTGCTTTTTCAATGGCTTCCAGAAGGAAATCCAAAGCATCTTCGTCTTTGTTCAAGTTTGGCGCAAACCCACCTTCGTCTCCGACGGAAACGGAAAGACCGCGTTTTTTCAGCAATTCTTTCAGGGAAGCGTAAATCTCTGCGCCGATGCGGACGGCTTCCGAAAAGGAATTTGCGCCGGTCGGAACGATCATAAATTCCTGAATATCAATATTGTTTTCCGCATGACGGCCTCCGTTGAGAATATTCATCATGGGAGTTGGTCTCGTTGCCGCACCGTAGATTCCGCCGAGATAACGGTAAAGCGGAAGTTCATATGCATTCGCGCAGGCGCGGGCCGTGGCCAAAGAAACCGCAAGAAGTGCATTGGCGCCGAAGACTTCTTTATTTTCAGTTCCGTCAATCGAAAGAAGTATTTGATCCAGAAGCTGTTGTTTTCCGGCATCGATCCCTTTGATATGAGGAAATATCTTTTTTTCGATATCCTCGCAAACCAGAGCGGTTCCTTTACCTCCATAGCGAAAAAGATTGCTGTCGCGCCGTTCGTGCGCTTCCATTTCTCCCGTTGAAGCTCCGCTTGGTACGGAAGCACTGCCATGACTGCCGTTTTCCAGACAGATATGAACGCTTACGGAAGGAATTCCGCGGGAATCCAAAATTTCAAAAGCCTGCAGAGAATGGATTTTTTTATTGGTAGACATCTTGTTTCTCTCCTTTGATTTTATTTTGCTTCGATCATATCTTTGTCCTCGGGTAATCGCAAAGTTATAAAAAGCGGAGATATGGCGTCAAGTTCAAGCGAGTGTTATCTACATATCAGACTTATTTTTTGCATATTATGAATATAAGAGAAGAAAGGTCCAAGGGTTAAAATAGTAAAAGATACAAAAAAATGAAAAATGCTTGATTTTTTCCTTCCTTTGTGGTATACTCATAAAAAATCGAAGCGGTTAATTATAGCATGTATGAGATTTGATTTTTTATTCTGTTTTTGTTTCTGTCGGAGACGATTTTTATTTTTCGCTTGAATTTTGCGTTTGAAAAAGGAGAGGGATGTATGAAAAAAATTTTGGTAACGGGTTTTGAACCCTTTGGCGGAGATTTACGCAATCCTTCGGGCGAGGCGGTTACAGCACTCGCGGAAACGAAATCTTATGAAATGAAGAAATTGATTTTACCCGTTTCGTGGCAACGCGCGTTTCCCGAAATTGAAAAAGTTTGGAACGAATGGCATCCGGATGCACTTTTGATGGTCGGCCTTGCGGGAGGCTCGGCAGCGGTGCGTGTAGAAAGAATCGGCATCAATCTTTGCGGAGCGATCAAGGATATTGACGGCCTTTACGCAAACGGTTCTTCCGAAAATGCCGAAGAACGTCCCGTTATTGAAGGAGAACGAGAAGCTTTCTTTGCGACCTATCCTGCAGAGAGGATTTTGAATGCTTTAAAAGAAGCGGAGATTCTTTCAAAATATTCCTTTTCGGCCGGCACTTATATCTGCAACGAACTTTTATATTCCGCGCTTGCAAAAAGAAACCGTGAATCTGCGGATATGCAGATCGGTTTTATTCATCTTCCTTATGCAGACGGACAAAAGGAGGGTGTTCCTTCCATGTCGCTTGAAACGATGGTCAAAGCCTTGGAAATTACATTGTCCGCATTGATTTAAACTTGTGAAAGGTTGGATTATACCAATGAAACTGAAGCGAATTCTATCGGTGCTTTTGCTGCTCTCCGTTTTGCTCAGCGTTGCCGCTTGTTCGTTCCTTTCCGTTTCCTCTTCCGATAAAGTGGAAACGACGGTTTACGACTATTTGAAAAACAAGTATCCCGATCTTGCTTTTGAAATTAAAAGTTATACAAAGGATACTTATACCAGCGGCAGATATGTTTTTAGCGTTTTTTGTACGACTACCGCCGTTGATTTTACCGTTTACCATTCTTCTTTTTTGACAACAGACAGTTATTCTGTTGTTCACGTCAATGCTGACATGGAAAAATCTCTGCGTGACATTCTCGGTGAAGAACTTGACTCGCGGTATGCAGAAACCGTTCAGTGGAAAAATCTTTATGCGGACGGAAGCGACGGCTACCGTTTCCGTAATATGGATATTACAAAAATGCCTTATGCGCCTACCGAAGTTTCGGAAATTTATCGGTTTGCTTTGAAGAACAATTCCTATGAAACGGAAACCGAAGCCGTGCAAGCCATGAAAAACGTGATTGCAAAGTTCGCGGATGCAGGAATTGTTCTGAACAAAATCGTTTTTCAGTTTTCTCTCGGCAAGGACACCGTTTTGCTGACTACCGATACATATACCGTTCAGACTGCGGCGGAGGAAACACTTGAAAATTTGCTCGTTCACATTAAAACAGCGCAGGAAACGGATACGCTTGTTGAAGTTGTTTACGGTTCGGATCTTAAAAAAGCGGAATACTTTTTGGAAAACCAAACCGAAGATTCCGACGGAGGAGATTCCTCGGAAACATCCGGTACAGAACAGCAGACCGAAAATACAACGAAATAATTTTTATGAAAAAGAGTTGAAACGGAAATGTTCCGAATCAACTCTTTTTTATACTATAGGAAATTGTCCAAAAACAACCTCGCCGTTTGTATTGTTTCGATATAAGAAAACTTGGATAGGCGAGCAACCATCAGCGGCGATTCGCCGCTTTATCCCGTGTAGCTCGGGGCGAAAGCGAAACGATTGTGATCGTCGGCAAGCCGATCCCACGTTTCTGCATTCACGGTTCCCGTTACGGGTAATCGGTTGAACTTTTGAAACGTTCGAACCGCCTCTTCCGTTTTTTCATCGTATATTCCCGAAATATCCAATTTTGAAAAAACGTCGTAAACAACTTCAACACCGGATAATAAAATCTGAATGATATAAACAAGTTCGCTTTTTTCTCCGTGTTTCACTTCGTAAGCGTTTCCGGGAAAAGGAAAAAGTGCAAGACCTTGGCGGATAAAGTTTCGTGCCATACGGTATGCGTTGGTAACGGCATTCCACGTTCCGAAGTCAACGATGCCTGTCGGAGGTAAACCCATATTGCTTTGGAAGGTAAGGACGGCGCGCTCGGTTTCGGGACCGAAAATACCGTCGGGATTTACAGGGGGAACCATTCCGTCCGTTTGTCCGATCAAACGGAGCATGGTTTGCAGTTCAAAGATTTCGCCTTGCTTTTCTGTCATATATGTACTCCTTTCTTGTCATATAGGAAATTGCTCAATCAATTTGCGGAAAGCGGATTTCCCGAAAACTGTCCGGGATTGCGATATTCGCCCGATCGTATATCGCTTTCAATGTCTGCGAGCGTATCCCAGAGAAGAGGTCCCACAATGCCGTCAACGGGAAAACCGAAAAGCGCTTCCGCGGCAAAAACGGCATCTCTTGTGGTTTCGTCAAAGACACCTGTGACGGGAATCGGCGGAATGGAATTATATACGTCGGCGGCGGTATTGATGAGATTCTGTAAAACGGTTACGTTTTCGCCTGTATCGCCAAGCTGAAGAAAAACGCCCGGAAAAGGAATGACCGCAGCACCGATCTGTTCGGGTGTCAGACTGCGGATATCTCCGAGGTAATCATCGTAAAGCAGATTCCATGTGGCATCGTCCGTAATCCCCGTTTGCGGAAGACCGCTGAAAGCCTGAAATGCAATGATGGAATTTCTCGTTGCTTCATCATATACGCCGCTTGTTCCGGGATCGGGAATGGCGGCGTTAAAAAAAGAAACGGCGCTCAGGAAATACTGAATGATCTGTACGTTTTCGCCCGTGTCGCCGAGAGAAAGAACCCCCGGAAATTGCTTGGAAACATCCTCCAGACGAAGTCCTTCGCTTTCAAGTTCATTGAGCTTTTTCACGGCATTATAGACGAATTGGATTTTATACCACGTTGCTTTTCCCACAATACCGTCAGGAACGAGGTCGAAAACGCGCTGAAAGGTCAGTACGGCGTTTTCCGTATCTTCCCCGAAGAATCCATTGACGGGATTGATTTTGGGAATGGCCGGGTAATTGGAGGAAATACGGTTCAGACGCATTTGAATAAATGCAACGTCATTTCCCGCAGAACCGCGTCGGAGAAGAATTTCCGGCTCGGAAGGTGTGATTTGTTCAATCGGAGCGTTATCCACGAGGGAAATATTGTTTCCGTAATATCTTGTCAAAATATCAAATGCACCGAGACCTTGTTCCGCAAGAGAAACGGTGCCCCATTGAGAAAGTCCGTTGCAGGTGGTTGTGGTTCCGTTGCAGTAGACGGCGAACAGCGGTTCTACGTTTCCGTTTCTTATGATATAACGGTTGAAAATTTCATCCACCAAACGACTGATGTTTTCAAAAATATCCCTGCCGTTGACGAAGGATTGGTCGATTCCCGTGCTGTTTGTAATATCAAAATCATAGCCGAGAGAGGGATAATATTCAGTGTAGATCCGGTTCAAAGCAAAAGAAATTTGCGCTAAAATATTTGCCCGTAACGCACTTTCGGGCCATGTGGGATAAATTTCACTGGAAGCAACGTTTTTGATGTAATCGGGAAAAGAAACG
Source organism: Oscillospiraceae bacterium (assembly GCA_015064845.1). Classification (GTDB taxonomy): domain Bacteria; phylum Bacillota; class Clostridia; order Oscillospirales; family CAG-272; genus QALR01. The sequence continues at coordinate 45,127 of SVRL01000003.1, forward strand.
GTTACGTTCGGTGCATTGCTGTCGGGCGGTCCGAGATGTACACGGACGGTTTCCGGAATAATGGGAAGATTTGGCATAAAAGACTCCTTTTTGTCAGATTATATCAAGGGGAGATCGGCATCAGAGATTTGGCCTTTGCGCATCGTTTTGAAAAACGACATTTTCGGAGGGTTGAGAGCCATATAGGGAATCGGGCAGCGGAATCAAAGAGACGGGTTGAATGGAAGTAATACCGGGATAGATGGGAATATTGATATTGACGGAGGTCAGATAACCGTCTGCGGAAATTTCTGCGGAAATTTCACTGAAAGGCTGTTTTCCTCCGGGCGCCAAAGATTCGGAAAGAGGCGGTGTTGCAATGGAAAGGGATTCGGTCAATCCGCTTTCGTCGGTTGTCAGAACGCCGATAACTTGAACGAGCGAGCCGTTTTCGGCGGAGCGGACGACGACGGTAGCACCCGGGACGGGAACCGCGCCCGAAGCGGCGGAAACGCGGACGACGAGTTTTCCGTAATTTTGATCGTTTTGTAAAGTATCCATTTCAAAAAATCCTTTCTTTACTTTTGTTCGGTTGAAACCGTTTTTCTTTCTTATCTTATGTTGATGCGCGTAGATTTGCCAGCAAATAAAAAAATATTTACATCTTTTCGAATAATTTTTGGAAATGTACTTGACAGGGTAGTGCAAAGTGTAGTATAATAACCGTTGAGAAATTTTCAAATTCTCTTTGCACTTTGTTCATGCGGAGGGAGGGATCATGAATGGCTGAAGTTAGAGTTAAAGAAAACGAATCGCTTGACAGCGCTCTTCGCAGATTTAAGAGACAGTGCGCTCGCTCCGGAGTAATCGCTGAGGTTAAGAAGAGAGAGCACTACGAAAAACCGAGCGTTAAGCGTAAAAAGAAATCTGAAGCAGCAAGAAAGCGCAAATTTAAAAGCTGATTTGCAACAAACAACTTACCCCACGAGCACACGTTTCGTGGGGTTTTTGTTTCGCTGTCGATAGATTGGAAAATTTGAGGAAATACTAAATATATATAGAGGAATGGAATATGGAAAAGAAAGCCTATCTTGAAATTGCCAAAATCATCAATACACACGGTGTGCGCGGAGCGGTAAAACTGGATCTTTGGTGTGACGGTCCGCAGACCTTTAAGAAGATCAAACGCGTGTATCTTGCAAACGGAGTGGAATATGCGGTTTCCGATGTGAAAACCGTTGGCGCATTTGCCGTTTGCTCGCTTTCCGGTGTTACTACCGTTGAAGATGCCATGAAACTGAAAAATAAGATTCTGTTTGCCAAACGCGAGGATATTCCGCTTGCCGAAGGCGCGCATTTTATTTGTGATCTGATCGGTCTTCCCGTAAAGGATGCGCAAACGGGAGAGGTTTACGGTACGCTGACGGAAGTTACCCGTCCTGCTTTGCAGGAAATTTATGAAATTACCACACCGAGCGGACAAAAGGTTCTTATGCCTGCCGTGAAGCAGTTTATCAGTAAGATCGATACCGACGATGCCGTTTATATCACTCCCATTGACGGATTTTTCGACGATGAAACCGTTTGAATGAAATAGAATGGAGATCAGATTGTATGCGATTTGACATTATGACACTCTTTCCCGCGCTTGTCGACGGTGTTCTTTCGGAAAGCATCATCGGAAGGGCGGCAAAAGCGGGAATTATTGACGTTCACACGTATAATATCCGCGATTATTCGAAGGATAAGCACAGACGGGTAGACGATACGCCATACGGCGGCGGAAAAGGTATGCTTATGAGCCCCGTGCCGATTTACGATTGTTATACCGACGTTATAAGTCCCGAAAAAAATCCATCTTCCCGCAGACGCGTGATCTATATGAGTCCTCAGGGGGCTGTCCTGACACAGGCGAAAGCCAAGGAGCTTTCCGAAAATTATGACAATATCATTCTTCTTTGCGGACATTACGAGGGGGTTGACCAAAGAATTATTGACGAAATTGTGGATGAAGAAATTTCCATCGGCGATTACGTTCTGACGGGAGGGGAAATCCCCGCCTGCATTCTTGTGGATGCGGTTTCCCGTCTTTTGCCGGGTGTTCTTTCGGATGCGGAATGCTATGAAAAGGAAAGCTTTTCCGATGCCACGCTTCTGGAATATCCGCAATATACAAGACCTTACGATTTCCGCGGCAGAACGGTTCCCGACGTGCTTCTCAGCGGACATCATGCAAAAATTGAAAAATGGCGCGAAGAAAAAGCGCTTGAAAAAACAAAAGCTATCCGCCCCGATCTTTTTGCCAGAAGAAAATAAAACGGAAAACAGGGGGCGCGAAAGAGAAGGTCGAAGAGATGAAAAAATTTTCTTTTTGCAGCGGTCCCGGATTTACCGTTGCCGCAATGATTGGCGTTACGCTTTTTTCCAAGGCGTTGGGTTTGCTTCGGCAGATGATGACGGCAAGCATTTTTGCGGCAACACCCGAGGGTATTGCATTTTCCGCTGCTTCGGGTATCCCGCTTGCAGTCTTTGATATGCTTTTTTCCACGGCGGTTTTAGGCTCGTTTTTGCCGATCTATAAAGGAAAACTGACCTCGGATTCCAAAGGTGCGCAAGCCTTTTCTTCTTCGTTTCTGACAGCCATCGTTCTGGTAACTTCAGCAGTGGCATTGCTTGGTATTTTATTTGCGCGCCAGATTCTTTTACTTGCCGCCCCCGAATTGGACGGAGAAACGGCAGCGCTTGCGGTAATACTCCTTCGGATGATGTTTCCTGCTGTGGTGTTTGCTGGCGCTGCCTATACGTTGGTGGGCGTTTTACAATCGCACGAGCGCTTTTTGCTTCCCGCATCCGTCAGCGCAATCTCTAATCTCGTGATGATCCTTTATCTCGTGTTTTGTCCAACCCCCATCGGAAGAAATTCCGTGATCGGATTTTCTGCGGCGTATTTGATTTCATGGGCGGTCCAGTTTTTAACACTCGCAGTTCCGCTTATCAAAGAACGTAGATTTCCGAAGCCCGTAAAGCGGATTTTAACACCCGATACCAAGCTTGCCGCCAAGCGTTCTCTTCCCGTCATGTTTGGGTCATGGCTGATTCCGATGACTTCGCTGATTGCAAAATCCTTTGCTTCGTTCATTGATGGCAATACGATTGAAGCGGGGGCGCATGCCGGAACCGCTATCGTCGTTTATGAAAATGCATTTTCCGTATTTACGATTGCCGCAGGGCTTTTGACTTATGGTATTTGCAACTATATTTTCCCAAAACTTTCCGAACGTATTGCAAAGGGAGATGAAAAAGGCTTTGCGCATTTGATCGGCAAGGGTACGTTTGCTTCACTGGCGCTGATTTTACCGATCTGCGCAGCTGTTTTCGTGCTTTCCGATGAGATCGTGGAATTGTTGTATTTACGAGGAAGTTTCACGCAAGGACTTGCAACGGCAGCTGCCGATGCATTGCGGATTTTTTCTTTCGCCATGCCTGCATACGGAATGACGGAGCTATTTTCCCGCGTTTGTTATTCCGGCGGAAAAGTAAGGTTTCCCATGGTTGCTTCATTGGGGGGAATTTCCGTTTCGTTGATTTTGGACGCTGTGTTTTTGCATTTCGATAAGCTTTCCGTAAAAACGGTTGCTCTTGCTGTTGTACTGGGGCAAACGGCAGCCTGCGGAATTTTACTGTTGTTTTGCTTTTTTGGAAAAAAGAATTTCAATTTGAAAAAAATTGCGCTTATCTTGCCCGGAGGGGTATTGTGTGGCATTTCTATGTGGGTAAGCAGGAATTTTTTGATACAAATCTTGCATTTTTCAAAGACTTTTCAAAATTTTCTCATCATAACTATTGTTTTTGCAGTGGGTTTTATGGTATATTTAATATGGTTGGTGCCGGTGTATTTGTGTTGCGCTCGGCAAACCGACTGATTTTTATATTTTGACAGCACAAATTCCGAAAGGGGGAACCGAATTGTCCGTATCAAAGAAAAAGCACTCTCTCGGCAAATACCGTAAGTCGATTTTGATTGATTCTCTGACGAAATTGGCAGGACGCATTTACCGTACGTTTCTGGCAGGCTTTTTCGGCTGGATTCTGACCTCGTACGAAGCGTTGGTATCAGGATTTTCATCTTCCGTCATCATAAAGAAGCTTCAGACGGTTTCAGGACTCAAAATTTTTCATTTTGCAAGCAATGCCAAGCGTAGGGTGGCAGAGGCTTATGAGCGAAGTTTCTTTTTGAATTTGCTGAGGAGTATTTCCGAAAAACTTTTGACTGCAAGAATTGCTTCCTTCGGTCTTTTCTTTTTTTCTTATGGTTTTTATCTGATTTTGATTCAGGTTATCAGAGAATATGCGCTTCCTGCGGATAACATGGCGATGAGCGGCATCATTATCGGCGTTGCATATATGCTCTTCGGCACACTGTTTCTGTTTTCCAAACGAAACATTGCGTACACGATCTATCACAGTAAATTTTTGGGCGGGATATTGTTTGAATTTCTCGGTCTTCGCATTACGGATGTTGCAGAGGCGGCAGAGAACGAAAACAAGAAAGGCTGGAATGCTCCGTTTATTTCCGGCATGGTTTTCGGATTGATTTCCATTTTTTTGGATCCGCTTATGATTTTGGCGATTATTTTGCTTTTTGCACTGTTTTATGTGATTGTCATTTCTCCCGAAGCGGGAATCATTCTGGTATGTATGGGGCTTCCCTTTTTGGAAACTTTACAATTGGCGGCGCTGATTTGCCTGATTGATGTTTCCTATATTTTGAAATTGATTTGCGGCAGACGGATGTTCCGTTTGCAAATGATGGATTTTACGGTTCTTGCTTTTCTTCTTTTTGTAATATTTGGCGGTATTTTTACGATTGACGGTTCAAGCTTTTGGAAAATGTTGGTTTTTGTTTGTTTCATGTCCGTTTATTTCGTAATTAAAAATATCATTTCCTCTCCCGCTCTTGTAAAAAGATGTCTTTATGCTTTGGTTTTGGCTTCCGCGTTGGTTTCCGCATACGGTATTTATCAAAATTACTTTGGCGACCTTTCCTCGAAATGGCATGATATTTCCGTCTTTTCGGAAATACGCGGACGCGTGGTTTCTACGTTTGATAATCCGAATGTTTTGGGAGAATTTTTGGTTTTGATTTTCCCGATTACGCTTGCATTGATGGCAAGTGCCAAAAAAGCAAACGAACGCTTTTTCCTTTTTGTATCCGCTTTACTGAGCTGCGGCTGTTTGGTATTTACGTGGTCAAGAGGCGCATGGCTTGCTTGTATCATCACGACGGCGCTGTTTCTCTGCGTATCGAGTAAATATTTCTTTACGGCAGGAATCCTTTCTATGCCGATCCTCGGAATGTTTGTTTTTCTGCAATCGGATTCCGCAATCATCCGACGGATCACGAGTTTTGGTGACAGTTCCACTTCATACAGAGTAAATATCTGGAAAGGGGTGCTTCAAATGCTGGAAGATATCGGTTTCTTCGGCATCGGTATCGGAGAAGAGGCATTCCGGAAGGTATATCCGATTTATGCGCTTGCAGGGATTGAAGCGGCGCCCCATTCGCATAATCTTTATTTGCAGATCACCGTGGAAATGGGCGTATTTGCATTGCTTTTCTTCTTAATTTTTGTCTTTATGTTTACGCAATTTTCATTCAGTTTTTCCAAAAATGCCATGAACCGTTCCAACAGATTGCTTTGTATGGGAATCTTTTGCGGTGCGGCGGCTCTTTTGATTCAGGGATTGACTGATTACGTTTGGTATAATTACCGAATCTTTCTTTTATTCTGGATCGTTGTCGGACTCGGCGTAGCGCACGTTTCCGTTGCGAAAGATACGGAAGAAGAATCGGATAGAATTTATTTTTAAGTTGAGGAAAGATCTTCTGCTGACGGCGGCGGCAGAAAAAAGAAAAATAATCAACCCGCCGGGAAAGATTGTTTTATGGTAGAGAAAAGAAAAAAGGCGCGGTTTAACTGGATCGATGCATTGATCGTGATTTTTATTTTGGCTGTCATTGCTACGGCGGCATACTTTTTAATCGGCAGTTTTAAGCCCGACGAAAATCAAGGCGGCGAAGATTTCAAGATTGAAATACGCATTGAAAACGTGAAAAAAGAAAGTTTGGAAAGTCTGGAAAGCCTTTCTTTGCTGCAACCGGAAACGGTAGTCAAGGATGCTGTTACGGGAGAAGAAATCGGTAAGATATTTTCGGTCAGAACGGAAAAATCACGGTACTACGGCGGATTGGTTGAGGATGAGAACGGTTATACCCTGGGAACGGCGGAGTCAGAAGATGAATATGATGTATATATCACGATTTCAACCGATGCCGAGCAGGATTCCAGAGGGATTTATACGGTCAATGGCATTCGTATGCTCATCGGAGAAACCGTACATTTCAAAATCAAATCTTTTGCCGCAACCGCTTATATTGTGAAAACGGAAGTTCCGAATGAAACACAGACCTGATAGGAAAGGAAACGGATATGAATAAAAATGTGAATACGGCAGCGAATGCCAAAAAAAAGAAAAAGAAAGCATCGGGTCCGAGATTCAATGTGTTTGACTTTTTGATTATTGTTACGATTCTTGTCTGTATCGGAGCTATTGTCGTGCGCGCGATATTCATCGGCAGTGCAAAAGAGGAAATTACGACGGCACACATGGTTTTCGAAGTCAGCGGCATTTCTTTGGTTACGGCAGATGCGCTTTGTATTGCTGAACAGCCGATTTATCTGCAAAGCGATGATACATGGATCGGAACGGTAATTTCTGCTTCCGCCTCTGCGCAAAAGGTTTGGGAAAAAGATGAAACGGGAATGCTGCAATCGGCATTTCATCCCGAAAAGAAAACTGTTAGGGCAGAAGCTTTGATCAGCGGAACGTGGAGCGAAGACGGCTTTTTGATCGGAGGCACAAATCTTGCTTCCGTGGGAAAAACCTTTGCGATTTATACACCGCACGTTTCTTGCACCGTTACGGTCGTCAGTGTTTCGGAAAATCAATAAAATTTTTCAAAATTTTTCGTTATATCGATATTTTTTGCAAAAAACTATTGATTTTGTTCGAAATCATTGGTATAATATCTATTAAATAATAGTTCTTTTTTGTTCGTTTGCGGACAAGTAAAAATCAAAACAGGAGCGAAAAAAGATGATTTCCAGAGATATAACCATCAAAAACAGCGTTGGTCTCTATGCAAGACCCGCAACATTTTTCATTCAGAGAGCAAATTCCTACAAGAGTTCCATTTGGATCGAAAAAGATGACCGCCGTGTAAATGCAAAGAGCCTTCTCGGTGTTCTTTCCATGGCAATTGCAGGCGGTACAACCGTTACCTTGATTGCAGACGGTCCCGATGAAGCGGAAGCAATCGGTGCACTTGAACTTCTCGTAAGCACGGAAATTTGATTTTTCAAAAACGGACGGCAGCGGATAACGCCCCGAAAAGGGCGCTCTCTTCTGTCGTTTTTTCGTGCTATGAATGAAACGTCAGTAAGATTTCGATGTTTTATTTTTGAAAACGGCTGTTCTTTGCTTGAAAAGGAGGTTTTATGGTCAAAGCGGAATATGCGGAAAGACTCAGGGAAAAAGCGGCGGGTCTGCCGTTGACACCCGGTGTATATATTATGCGCGACAGCTCGGGGAAGGTTATTTACGTCGGAAAGTCGCGCGCAATTAAAAACCGTGTTTCGGGATATTTTCAGGAAAGCGGTCAGAACAGTCTGAAAACCGAGAGCATGACGGCTCATATTTTCGATTTCGATTATATTCTTTGTGATACGGAAATGGAAGCTCTGACTTTGGAAAACAGTTTGATCAAGCTGTATCATCCGCGTTACAACATCAAACTGAAAGACGATAAATCGTATCCGTACCTGAAAGCAACGACGTCAGACGAATTTCCGCGCTTTGTCTTAACGCGGAAAAGAGAGAGTGAAAAAGCGAAATATTTCGGTCCGTATACCAGCACGGCAACGGTTTACGGTATGATTGCGGCTTTGCAGAAAACATTCGGACTTCCTTGCTGTAAATACAATTTTCCGCGTGATCGAGGAAAGGTTAAAAATTGCGTATATAAGCAGATGGGGTGCATTGCCCCTTGTGATCCTGCGGTTTCTGCGGAGACGTATCGGGAATCATTTGATGCCGCGCTTTCATTTCTTTCGGGAGATTATGAAAAAATCATCGAAAGTCTGACGGAAAAAATGAATTATGCCGCTGAAAATCTGGCTTTTGAAGCCGCAGCTGCTTACAGAGACCGTATCCGTGCGGTTAAAAAACTGGAAGAAAAACAGAAGGTCGTTGCAAGTCCGGATACGGAACGGGACATCGTTGCCTGGAACGTTTCAGATCCCATTTCTTCCATCTGCATTTTTTATATCCGTTCGGGTAAACTGATCGATTCCGAAATGTTTTATTTTTCGGGAGGAGAGATTCTGGACAGCGATGCGGTTACGGCGTTCCTTTATGAACTGTATTCCCGACGGGAATATATTCCCAAGGAGATCAATCCTGCAGAAGTTCTTTCGCCCGAAGATGCGGCAGCTCTTTCCGAATGGCTGACGGAAAAAGCGGGTTACCGTGTGTATGTTCGTACGCCGTTCAGAGGTGAAACGAGGCATCTTTGCGATATGGCGGCTGAAAACGCAAAAATTCGCGCCGAGGAATATGCAAAATCTGCGGAAAAGAGCGAAAAATCACTTCTCCGATTGGCGGCACTTTGCGGATTGGAAACCGTTCCGACAAGAATCGAAGCGTTTGATATTTCCAATTTCGGAGATGAGAATATTACGGCAGGTATGGTCGTTTATGAAGATGCCAAGCCGAAAAAAAGCGATTACCGTTTATTTAACATCCGTACTGCCGTGGGTAGGGACGATTACGCTTCCATGCGGGAAGCGATTTCACGACGTCTTTCCCATCTTGGCGAAGAAGGCGCGAAAATTCCCGATTTGCTGTTGATCGACGGCGGCGAAGCGCACAGAGCCATTGCGGCGGAAGAAGTTGCGGCGGCAGGCTATTCCATTCCCGTTTTCGGCATGGTCAAGGATGATTATCATAAAACCCGCGCGCTTGTGGGCGCGGAGGGTGAGATTTCCATTGCGGCTGAACAATCGGTATATACTTTGATCTACCGTATACAGGAGGAGGTACACCGCTTTACCATCTCCAAAATGAGCGCCGCCAAACGAAAAACACAAACCACTTCCGTTCTGGAAGAAATTCCGGGCATCGGACACGCAAGAGCCAAAGCGTTATTGACACATTTCGGCGGTCTTGCGGGTGTGAAACAGGCAACGTCCGAAGAACTTTGCGCCATTCGCGGCGTAACGCCCGAGCTTGCGGAACGAATCATAGCATATTTTCAGGAAAACAAGAACAGAAAGGATTAAAAAATCATGAGAATTATTACAGGAACCGCGCGTGGCGCGGTATTGAATACATTGGAAGGGGAGGCAACCCGTCCGACTCCCGCAAAGGTAAAGGAGGCGCTTTTCAGCTCCATTCAGTTTGACATAGAAGGCAGAAAAGTGCTGGATCTTTTTGCAGGTTCCGGTCAGCTTGGTCTGGAAGCACTCAGCAGAGGTGCGGAAAAAGCAACTTTTGTGGACGGTGCAAGAGAAGCAACGGCTATTATTACCGCCAATGCGCAGAAAACGCATCTTTATAAACAGTCTAACGTTCTTTGCATGGATTGGAAACAGTATATTCAATCCGCAAAGGGCAGAAATCGCTTTGATATCGTCTTTTTGGATCCTCCTTACGCTTTACGGTTGCTCCCAAAAGTAACGGCGGCGCTTTACGATGCGGATATGCTTTCCGAGGGTGCGCTCGTGATTTGTGAAGACGAAGAGGGCGGACTTGCCGATGACGTGATGGTCAAAGCGCGTTACGATCTTGTGAAAGCCAGCCGTTACGGCCGTGTACATATCACGATTTTGACACCCAAGACAGAGGAAGAAGAAGCATGAAAAAGATTGCCTTGATTCCGGGGACTTTTGATCCCGTTACGCTCGGACATTTGGATCTTGTGAAGTTTTCATCTGAGATCTTCGATGAGGTTGTCGTTTGCATTTGCGTGAATCCCGATAAACAGCATCTTTTTAACGAAGCGGAGAGAAAAGCTATGCTGGAGAAAGCGGTTGCTTCTTATCCGAACGTGTGCGTGGATATTCATCACGGATGGACTGCCGATTACGCGCTTGCCATTGGCGCGCAATGTATCGTGCGCGGCATCCGCAATGAAAAGGATGCCCAATATGAATTGGAAATGGCGGATTACAATTTCAAGACCAAAGGCGTGCGGACGATGTTGATTCCTGCACGTGCGGAAATCGCACAAATCAGTTCCACTGCTGTCAGGGAAAAACTTGCCAAAGGCGAAAGCGTAGAAAATCTTATTCCGAGCGAAGTGAAGCTTGGAAAGTAACAGCATAACAAAAATCCCCTCTGTGCAAACGCAGATATTGAGCGTTGCATAAAGGGGATTGTTTTTCACGGTATGTAGAGGTCTTCCTTGAAGGCTTCCCATTTTTCGGGATGGTTGACGAAATAGATGGGACAATATTTGTGCCAGGTAACGCCGCTGGAATTGGTGCGGGGATAATCGTAATGCCGTTTTACATTTTTTTCCGAGAGATCAAATTCGGCGCAGAGCCAGGATACGAGCTTGACGAGAGATTCATATGTGGCATCGGTAAATTTTCCCGTGGAATCGGGATGGCAGCATTCAATGGAGATGGTGGTATAATTTCCTTCGGTCGTACCGATTGCCCACGCAACTTCGTTGAGGGGCATACATTGCAAAATCGAACCGTCGAGGTCAATGATAAAATGCGCGCTGGTATTAGGTTTGTTGTTTTCAAAGTTTTTCCAGTTTTGAAGCGCGGTGGTTCCGGGATTGGCAACATAATGCACGACAATATTTTTTACGCTCCAGAGTTTATATCCGGGACGAGAATTTTTGTGAATACTAAGATATTTTTTTGTAATCAGCTCCGCCATTTTTTCATCGGTAATATCTTCTGCCGTGATACCGTCAGGCTGATCGGCGGGAGGCTGAGTGTTCTGCGTCGTTTGAGAGGATTCCGTTGTCTGAGATGGTTTCGTTGTTTGCGAGGTTGATTCGCTTTCGGTTGTTTTTTGAGTGGAGACGGAATCGGAGGGAATGAAAGTGGGAATGGTTGCCGGCAGATATTTTGTGGATTCGGATGTTTGCGATGAGGTTTGCTCCGAGGACTGTGTTTGTGAATGTAAAGACTCAATACTCGAGTGGTCGGAGGGGTGCGTTGCAAGCGAACCCGTTGTCGGGTCGGCCGCGTCCGTAGTGTCCGAAGATTCGTTTTTCAGATTCAATACTCCTGCGTAATGTAGGGCGAGAACTGCGATGACAATAATAATAAAAATAAAGATAAAGATCAAAAGACTGGAAATGAATTTTTCTTGATCGGAATAATTTGCTTTCACGGGGGTTTCTCCTTGCTATTTTGTATGTGAGATCAAATTTTGCTTTCATTATTGTATCATATTTGGTTATATCTGTCAAGACGGTGAATATTTTTATTTTGGAATGCCGAATGGAAAATTAAGGCTTGATTTTAGTCATTTTTTTCATAAAGAATTGCAATAAATGAATTTTTATGATATAATAAATAAAATAAGCAATTATGGAGGGACGTTATGCCGAACAAAGAAAACATCGATGCGTTTTGGGATATTGAAGATCTGATCCCACAGCGTCCGAAGAAAACCGTCGCAAGCCCCGTGCATACGGATATTTGCGCGGAGGAGATCGTTTTGACTTCCGAAAAAGAGCAAGGCGGAGAACGAATTCCCTCACGTACGGAAAATCCGATCAAAAAAGAAGAAAAATTGAGGGTAATCAGAGAATATTCCCCGAAGCACAGTCTGATTCAAAGCGTGCGTATTTTGCCGTGGCCGACATCTTTTGAATTTTATACGAAATTCCGAAAGGACGCCATTCGGTATTTTGATCTGACGCATGAGCCTTGTGAATACGTATATTTCTTTTCCTATATGCCGCAGTATGAGCAAATGACCGTTTCGCAGATGTCGTATTATCTTTATTGGCGTTCTGAAGCAAGGAAAGGAAATTATTTGAAAACGGATATCAATTATCTGTTTCTGTATGTGGATGAAATTATCAATCTTCCCGAAAAGATTTTACCGAGGGAAGGCGCGTTGATCTTATCCCGACTTTGGAAAACGTATCGCAGAGAATTTCTTTATCTGGATAAATATTTCGGGGAATGGCTTTGCGATTACTGCCTGATTCACGATGTTTCTCCCGATTGGGATGTTTTACGGGATTTTGCAGGGGATATTGCGGGAAAGATTTCTCTGCCTGAATTTTATATGCGGGACGGATTGCTTTCCTGGGGATTGATTTCCGCTGTTTCTTCATATGATTATAAAAAAAGCAAATATTACGAACAATATGCCGAAGAATATGACAGACATATTCCGAAAGCGGTGGAAGCGGCTGTAAACGGGGTAATTATGAAAAATCCCGAGGCGTTTGGTATTACCGCAGTGAAAACGATCAGAGACAGTTATGCGGGGGCGGTTGCTTCCAACAAAGCGAAATTTAAGATCGAGATCTCACGTTACGCCATTCGAAAAAGCGCTTCCAAAGGAGAGCAGGATTTAAAACAGGTTTTCGGCAATCTGATCAAGTTGGCGGAAAATCGGATTCGGATGTATTTCGGAATCAAATCCCGCTTTTCTCCTACAGGGGTGGATTCTCGCATGAAAGAAGAGATTTCATCATATTTTCATGCGGTATATCCTGAACAGACCCGTAAAAAGCAAAACAAAAACGAGGAAGAAGAAGCTTATATGGCGCTTTATGAGCCGAAGCAGACGGGAAAAGCGGATATTGAACGCGCACTTGCCATTGAAGAACAGGCGTGGGAAACGGCGGAATTGCTTTCTGCGGAAGAGGATGAAGAGATGGCTTTTGAGCCGATCTTTGAAGAACAGAAAATTACCTTTTCTCTTGCTGAAGAAAAAACGGTTGAAGAAGAAACGGCAACACAAAATCCGTTATCTTCCGAATTTTCTTTTTCGTTTGAAAATCCGAATGATATGAATGGAGATTTTGCGTTTATTCAAACGGTTTTTTCGGAAGAACAAAGAGAAGCGCTTCGCGCGGCGGCAGAAGGCAGATTTTTGGAATATTGCCGAATGCTCGGTAAGATGGCAGACCATGTGCGCGGAGAGCTCAATGAAATTGCGATGGAAGCCATTGACGATATGATTCTGGAAGAAGATTTTTCTCCTGTTTCGGACTATTTGGATGAAATGAAAGCGATGTTATATACGGATAAATGAGATTGGATTCTTGCCTTGCAACCGCAAAAGCGGGATGGAGAGCAAGCGAAAGGAAAAACAATATGGATGAAATGAATTTGATTAAAATTCCGAAAAGGGTTTTGAATGCTTTGCTGTCTTCCATGGCGGCGGGCGTTGTACCGCGAGCGGGCGCAAAGTATATTGCGATTGGAAGAACGGCGGAGATCACGGCGATTTGCAAGGATTTGGAAAACGTAAGCGAGGGCGGCTCGGCAACCCGTTTTCTGATCGGTAAATACGGAAGCGGTAAAAGCTTTTTGATTCAGCTTATGCGCGGTTACGCGGTGGAACGCGGTTTTGTTTGTGCGGATGCGGATCTTTCTCCCGAACGCAGACTTTCTTCTTCGGGCGGCGGCGGTCTTGCCACTTACCGCGAGCTTGTAAAAAATCTTTCCACGAAATCTTCGCCCGACGGCGGCGCGCTTTCACAGATGATTTCCAAATGGCTTTCCGATATTCAATATGCCGTAACACAGGACGGAATCTATCCCGAATCGCCTGTTTTCGAAAAAGAGGTTTCCGCGAGAATCTATGCGGTTCTGCGTGAGATTGAAACGGGTGTCGGCGCATTTGATTTTGCGCGTGTGATCGACAGCTATTACCGCGCGTGGAAGGAAGGCGACGAGCGCCGTCAGAGCGATTGTCTGCGTTGGCTTCGCGGTGAATTTACGACGAAAACGGAAGCAAGAGCGGCACTTTCCGTTTCGGGTATCATCAACGACGATAACTGGTATGATTATATCAAATTGCTCGCTGCGTTTTCGAGAAAGATCGGTTACGGCGGTCTGGTTATTTTCATTGATGAATGTGTCAATCTCTATAAGATTCCCAACCGTGTTTCAAGAGAAAACAATTATGAAAAGATTCTTTCGATATTCAATGATACTTTGCAGGGCAAAGCGGAAGGCTTGGAGATTATTTTTGCGGGTACGCCGCAATTTCTGGAAGATACGAGAAGAGGGCTTTTCAGCTATGAAGCGCTCCGTTCCCGCTTGGTTGATAATATGTTCGGCAGAGAAGCGGCGGCGGTTTCCGCAAGCGGTCAGATGTTCGGACCCATTATGCGTCTTGCCCGTCTTTCCGATGATGAGCTTCTTGCATTGCTTGCCCGTGTAACCGTTCTTTTCAAGCGCGGATACGGAAACGTTGACGTAAAACCTGAAGAAATGAGAGATTTTCTTTATTATATGCTTGACCGCGCAGGCGCGGATACGATGATTACACCGAGAGAAATTATCCGCGCTTATCTGACGGCGTTGGGTATGGTTTTGCAAAGCGGCGGGAAGATGCGTTTGCTTGATATCTATCGGAAAGAAAGTGCTTTTGCCGAGGAACCGAAAGAGAAAAGCAAACCGACTGATTTTGATCCCGAGGACATTGAATTTTAAGGAGGACAAGGATGAAAAGACAAGAGCTTGATATGGAAGCTTGGCAAGAAAGGGAAGCGCAAAAAGAGCGCAGAAGACAAAAGAAGCGCGCGCTGAGATTGGCTCGTATTGCAAAATGGGACCCTGTCCGTTTCCGTTACGGACGTATTGTCCGCCATCTGATTTTCTATTTTGTTTTTATTATGGCTGTGAAGGCAACCGCAAACCCCGTTTCGGTCGATGATCCCGATTTTATGGTCCGATGCGGCGCATCGGCACTCGCTATGCTGATTTCATTTATTTTTCTGGACGGTGTTTTTGTTCTTTACGATCCGACCGCGCGCAGACGTTTTTGCCATGAACCGCCGAAAGAAACGGGCATTTTTTCCGAATGGAAATTTGCGCTTTGTTCCTATGAATTTTTGTCTAAAATGGTAACGCTTGCAATTCTTCCCTCGTTTTGGAGTACGTCATACTTTCTTTATCCGCTTGCCATATTTTTTAACCGAATCGAATTTTCGCGCTGGGAGATATGGGGACTTTATCTTTTGACGGTATTGCCGATCATGGCAGTCATTGACCTTTTTATGCGTGTGCGGACGAGAAGATATTGGCGTGACTTGGATGAGGAAGAAGCAATTGATAAACGGTTTGACTTTTTGGCTATGATCTGGCTTTGTGTTTTGATTATTTTCGGTGTCGGATTTGTCGGATTTTACTTTACGGCAACGGGGCTGTTGATTGGAATTTTGTTTATGCCGGGCGTTTGGCTGACGATTGTCAGTGTCATTTTGGCACTCTTTTTACTGCACTATATCCGCGCATTCTGGATTCGGGCGCGGTTTATCAAAAATTTGAAAAAAGTCTGTAAAGAGGAAGGCGCGGAGCTTTTACGCATCGCACATCCTTACCGTTCGATTTTCATCAAAAAAAGGAATGCGTATGAATTTACGATCAAGGTGAACGGAAAAACCTATGCTTGCAAAATGATCAGCGCAATTTTCAAGAGTGTGCCCATGATTTTCTGCGATAAAGAATCCGGCTATTTCAAATTTGGTATACAGGTTCGAAAAAATGACCTTTTTACTTTCAGATCTTGGTTTACACACGGATTTGAAGCGCCTGAGGCAGATCAGAAAATTCTGATCGTGAATCCTGCGCCTCATAGGATGAAAGCCATTCAGCTTTATACGGCGTTTTCTTCGGAAAATTCTGCTTTCGTAACGGAGGGAAAATACGAACGAATGCTGGACAACGCATCTTCGGTATACGATGCCACGGTTTTTTCGGGAAACGGTTTTCTCAACGCTGTGAAAAGGAACTGCCTTGATAAAAGAGACGACGGTTGAGTTTTTAGCCGAAAGCGAATTTCGCTTTCGGCTAAAATATTTTTGAAAATTTTGAAACCTTTTCGTTTTTTTTACGATATAGATGTATGAAAGGTTCATTTGAACTTTTTGAAATGCAAAGAAACGGAGGGGAAAATGGAAGACAAAGAGATTGTGGCGCTTTTTTGGAAGCGGGATGAAAATGCAGTTGAAGAAACGGCAAAAAAATACGGAAATTACTGTTATAGTATAGCATATCAGATTCTTGAAAATCACGAAGATTCCGAAGAAAGTGTCAACGATACGTATATCGATGCATGGAATTCCATTCCTCCGCACAAACCATCGGTGCTTTCGGCGTTTCTGGGAAAAATCACGCGTCGTATTGCCATTGACCGATGGAGAAACCGCAGAGCGGAAAAACGCGGAGGAGGAGAGCCTTTGCTCGTTTTGGATGAATTACGGGAATGCATTGCAACCGATAGTGATGTTGAAACGAATCTGGAGCGGAAAGTTTTGGTTCAGACGGTGAATGCTTTTTTGGGAACGTTATCCGCTACGGAAAGAAAAATGTTTGTTTGCCGATATTTTTATATGGATTCCGTGGAATCCGTATGCAAACAATTCGGATTTTCGGAAAGCAAGGTAAAATCCATGCTTTTCCGAACGAGAGAAAAATTGCGTATTTATTTGCAGAAGGAGGGATTTTAATGAAAGTGGATGAGTTTTTGGATGCCATTGGAGAAATTGACGATTTTTATTTGAAAGAAGCAAAAGAAAAACCAAACCGAAGAAAAATCACATGGGTGGGAATCGGTTCTCTTGCCGCTTGTTTCCTTCTCGTTCTTTTTCTGCCCTACGGATTTTTGCACAGAATTGCTTTGAATGATGCGGAAGCCAATTATGCGCCGAAAGATTACACTCAATTTTTGGTTTATTATGTGGATGGAGAGAACCTTTCTCATTTTACCTATGAAATTCACGGCGGTCATGAGGAAATGTTTTTCGCTTGGAAGAATCAAAACGGAATCAGCGAAGACGTTTTACTGAAAGATATTGATTTGCAAGTGAAAATTCAAGAAGACTGTGGTAATCCGACCGATTCTCCCGTCATGGAATATATTCTCCGTGTTGAAATATCTTCTTCTTTTGCGGATTATATGGAAAAAGATAATGCGGCGCTTTTGTTGGAATCCTTGAAAAAAACGGTTGCTTC
The DNA here is from genome assembly GCA_015064845.1 of Oscillospiraceae bacterium. GTDB lineage: Bacteria > Bacillota > Clostridia > Oscillospirales > CAG-272 > QALR01. Next base: position 62,400 of record SVRL01000003.1, read on the forward strand.
CTATACGGGTGTGAAAGTTTCGGATATCAAATGGATTCTCGTTGAATAACGATCGGAAAGGAGAATCTTTTATGAAAAAGAAAATATGTATTACCGTTTCGGTGTGTGTTCTGGTTTTCGGATTGATTTTTCTCGGCGTGATGGCATCCCTGAACTACGGTTATAGCGAGGGGCGTGTTCTGATTGCCGATAGCGGCGCTTATTTTATTATTTTGAATGACCATTCTCCGATCCGCATGACTGACCGTTCTTTGAGCGGCGGTTTATTCGGCGATTTACAAACGGGAGACCGCATTTGTGTGGTTCACGGCAGCATTCAGGAATCTTATCCCGGAAATACTGCGGTGTATTATCTCCGCCGTCTTGAAAAAGGAACCGTGGAGGACGTTTTTCCCGATGTCATTCATACGTTGACGGAACTTGGTTGGTTTGAAAAATGATATAGAAAAAACGTCTGATTTCGGCAGAGATATTGTTTTCTCTGCCGATTTTTGCTATAATAAAGTTGGTAAGAACGAGACGGAAAGAGAGAATAGTGTCTCAAAAGCCCTCTTCGTCAACCTTTGGTTGTCACCTCTTCCTGAGTAAGGGGTTTTAAATTGGTTTGCTAAATTCTTGCTTATCTTATAAAAATAAAAAGTAAATCCTGTTGCTGTGTTATAAAAAAATAACTCTTGACAGTAATTATATTGTTATGTTATACTTAATCTGAATATAGGCGTAAAATGATTTGAGGAGGAAAAATAATGGATGATTTAACAAGAAAAAACAAAGCATCACTTTCAAAATCTGCAATTGCAACTTATGTACATGATATTGAGGAATTAGAAAAACATGAATTTACTTTGAGAAAAACAGTGGATGAGTGTTTGAATGAAGTACGATACTTGCAACAAAAAAGTGATAGAGATTTACAGAATAGAGAAAGAGATTATGAATCCTTAAATAATAAATATTTAACAATAGCGGAGCAAAAACAGCAAATGCAGGCGGAATTAAATAAAGAAATAACCATGAAAAGAGAAATTGAAGAAAAAAGAGCTTCTTTGAAATTGGTTAGTGCTCCGCTAAAACCTGTAGAAGTAAAAGGAGATGAGAAACTGTATTATTATGATACAGGCAAAAGCTGTCTTTTTGCATTGCTTAGAATGGTAGTGTTTTTATGTTTATTTGCCTTGGGGGCATGTTTAGTACAGGATGATTCAGATTTCCCGATATTCTTTACAATTTATATAAGTGCTAGCATTATATTTCTTATTATAAATATATTCCGGATAGCATATGTGAAGAAGCAAGAGGAAGCAGAACACAATGAATTTTTAAAACGAAAGAAATCATATGAAACATTATATCAAAATTATTGTAAAAAATTAGATGAGCATCGGGAATACCTTGATTCTGTAAATGCCTATACAGAGCAGTTAGAAAAGTCAGAAAACACGATTACGAGATGGAATAAAAAAATTTCCGAAGCAGATCAAAATTTGAATGCGACTTTGATAGGAAGAGATAATGCAAAAAAAGCATTGGAAACAGCAGAAATTGAAAAGAAAAATTCGATTTTGAAAATTGCCCTTATAAAAAAAACAGCTGAATTTTTGGATATAAAAGCAGAAGAAATACTCAAGCAAAAACAAGAACTTTATGAGTTTGGAATTATTCCTCCTGATTATAGGATGTTTGATTGTGTGCTTCAATTCGATCAAATTTTTCGTAACGATTTGGCAGATACTATGCGTGAGGCTGTAAAAATCTACGAAGAACGTGTCTTTCGTAACGAAATCGTTCGAGGCATTGATAGAATTTATAATATGCTTCTTAGTATTAGGGATACGATGTATGGTGTGGGAATAGTGCTTTCCAGTATAAAAAATGAAGTTCACTTGATGAGCCAAAATATTGCATCGATTGCGGAGGATACAAATACAATATTAAGACTTCAAGAGGAAAGTAATTGTTTACAAGCAGAGTATTCGCTTCAGTTAGAGAAAAATAATCGTGTTCAAAAATCCTTGGTGGATGAAGAACGTATTGCAATGGAAGCGGTTTTGAATTTACAAAAGGACTTGATTGATGAAACACGTGCAAGCCGTTATGCTACTGAAGCAATTCGGGAGAGCAATCGTAAATATGAATGGTATATGGAACAACATAGAAATGGAATCTTTTGATTCATAAATAGAAAAACCGTCTTTTTGGACGGTTTTTTCGTTTAAATTTTGAATATGAGATTATTCTTCCGTTTTTTCCTGCAAAAGTGCTTTTTTCTGTTTGCGCAATGCATTTTTTACTTCTGCTTTTGTAAAGCATCTGGAAAGACCGAGAGAAACGCCGATGCCGATTGCGAAGAAGAGAAGACCCATGGGAGAAGTGGTCAGTGTTACTTCAATGTTATCGGAGTTCAGCGTGTTCCAGGTTTCCTTTGCTTTATTTTTGATGGCAGCGCAATCAAATTTGGGGAATTTTTCCATGATTAAATACCAAACCTTTCAATATGATTTTTTATATGTTTTTATTTTTTGATTTTCAAAATCCGTAACAATAGTATGAGAAGATTTACTCTTGTTATGCATCAGGTTTTTGGAAATCGTTTTTTTGTAATTTCTTTTTTCTGACTTTATAGATAAAAGAACAAAGGAAGGGCAGTGCGATGAGGAAAAACGCAATGAAAACGGGGTGTGTTACAACCTTTTCCACACCGAGCAAAAGACCGCCGCCAAAGCTTTGGCGGATATTGGTTTTGGCAATCAGCGGTGTAGAGCCGATGGGAAGACCGTCCAGAATGACGGTAACGAATCCGACACAATCGCCTTTTTGAACGGGAGCGTTCAATTTTTCATAATATAGCTGTTCCGAAAGCGTGATTTTCGAAAGATCTTCATCTTTATCCAGAAATGCGTAAACGGATTTATAGGGAACGATGAGAACGTGGGCAACGTCTTTTCCTGCGCGTACGGGCAATTCGCAAATGATTTGCGAACGGTCAAGAACTTTGCGTTCCGCATAATTTCCGCTTGCCCAAGCAAGAAGATTTTTGACGTCGCTGTAACCGCCGATGGTACCGGTACCGTCTTTTTTTGAACCGAAAGCAACGCACATATAGGCGTAATTGCCGTGAGAAGCCGCGCAAACGAGCTGTGCGCCGTCTTCATTGGAATAACCGGTCGTCATTCCTTCGGCATTACTGTAATAATATTCGCTTTTGGGTGTCAAAAAGGAATTTCTGGTATAAATGGTAACGGCGGGATGAAGATTGGTTTCGGCAACCGTATAAAAGCGTTTGGAACAAATCTCCATAAACAGCTTGTTTTCATAAGCGTATGCCGCAATTCTGGCAGTATCGTATGCGGTCGTATAAGCAGAGGAGGAAAGTCCGGTTGCATTTAAGTAAAGCGTATCGAAAGCGCCGAGTTCTTTTGCTTTGGCGTTCATCAGATCAACGAAGTTTTTCATGTTTCCGCCGATGGCGAAAGCAAGCGTATTGGCGGCATCGTTCATTCCCGCAATGAGCGTTGCGTGAATGAGATCCAAAACGGAAATCTCTTCGTCTTCTTTCAGGCTCAGAACAGCGCTTCCTTCCAACCCGCGGAGTGCTGTGGCAGGAACGGTAATGATGGTATCCAAACGGTTTTCAAAGTATTCCAGCGCAAGAAGCGCGGTCATAATTTTCACGGAACTGCCGGGAGAAACTTTTTCATTGTAATTTTTTCGGTAAACGCAAAATTCCATATCCATGTTGTAAACAACGATGTTTTCGGAGGTAAGCGTTTCTTCGTTTTCGTAATCCTTCGCATGAACGGAAAGGGGAGAAAAAATCAGAATCAGAGAGAGGAGGGAGAGCAGAACTGCAAGTTTACGTTTCATAGAGGATGATTTTCCTTTTCTGCCTGAAAATAGAGGGCGGCGCTTTGCATATCCAATTCCACTGCGGATTTCAGTGCTTGCACATCAGAAAAATGGCGTTCGGGTCTTAAAAATCCGTAAAATTCAGTGGTAATGGTTTTTCCGTAAAGATCGCCGTGATAGTCAAAAATAAAGGTTTCGCAATTGGCGGAAACGGTATTTTCCACCGTGGGACGGACACCGACGTTGGCTACGCCGCAGTAAACGTTTCCGTCAATGCGGATACGTACGGCGTAAACGCCGAATTTCGGAACGGTTCTTCCTTTTGGAAATCTTTGGTTTGCCGTGGGAAAGCCAAGCGTTCTGCCGAGTTTTTTTCCGTGTATGACCTCGGCGGTCAGGGAATAGGGACGGCGCATCATGGCAAGAGCGCGTTCGGGATTGCCGACGGCGAGGGCTTCCCGGATTTCGGAAGAACTGATAGTCTGACCGCGAAAACGGTAAGGTTCGCAGATCGTTGTACGGCCTCCCAATGCCTCAAATGATTTTTTTAAGGATTCCGAGGTTCCGCGCGCGTGTTTTCCGTATCGAAAATTGAATCCGCAAACTGCGCGGCGCACCTGACAGCGGCGGAACAAAATATCTTCCGCAAAGCTTTCGGGAGAAAGAACGGCAATTTCTTCAAAATCCGCAAGAATCAGAAGCTCAATGCCGAGACTGCGGAAAATGGGATATCTTTCTTCGGGCGACGTCAGAAGAGAAGCTCCGTTTTTGATATGCGAGGTGGGAACGGCAAAGGTGAAAATCGAACTTTTTGTAATTTCTCCGTCTTTTTCTGCGGCAACCGAAATCAGCTTTTGATGTCCTGCATGAACACCGTCAAAATTACCGATTGCGCAGGAAAGACGATCGTTGGGAGAAAGAGAATATTCTTTTCCGGTTTGTAAATCCAAAATTTTTATCATATCTTCCGATGGAATCCTTTTTGTGATCGAAAAAATTAAATGCGGGGAATATAACGCAACTTTTTGCTGTAATGTTCGCTGGCGGAAAGTATGAGGTCTGCCGGAGAACCCCTTTCAACGAAAATATGTTCCAATGCGAGGCAATGGTCAAACGCGCTGCGCGGCAAATGTTTGAGCGCCAAAGGCAAACGAATGCTTTTGAGCTTGGTGCAGCCGAAAAAGGCTTGCTCGCCGATGCGTTCAATGCCGTCGGGTAAGTGAATATCTCTCAATCCCGTACAGCCGTAAAATGCGCGGTCATCGATTTCCCGGAGTGCCGGAGAAAGCTCTGCGCAAAAAAGATATTTACATTCGAAAAACGCGTTTCTTCCGATTTTCATAACGGAATCGCCCATGAAGAGTTTCGTCAGATGATTGCAGTAGGAAAAGGCGTTCGGTTCCAGAACTTCCACACCGTCCGCAATGCGGACTTCTTCCAGAAAAGGGCATTGTACAAAAGCACGCGCACCGACCGTGCGAACGGGTAACCCCAAAATTTCCGTGGGAATTTCGATTCGGGGTAAAAGAGAATTTTTATATCCCGTGATTACAATTTCATCCCCATTTTTTTGAAATTTAAACGGAATATGACGGGTTTGCCATGTTTCCCGAATCAAAACGGAAGTATCTTTGAAAAAACCGCCGAGTGCAAAAACATATTCTTTGATATTTTTCATGGCTTTTATACTTCTTTCCGTAAAATTTTCGGTAAAAATCATAATTTACCATTATCAGTATATCACGAAGTCCTCTTTCCGTCAATAAAAATATCATGAAAAATCATCTTTTTGTAAAATTTTAGTTTTGAGACTGCAAAGATAAAGCAAAAATCCGTACGCTTGAAATGGATTCAAGTATACGGATTTTTCATTTTTTGCGAATATCTTTCCGCGCAGTCAAACAGACGGAAAAACCGTTTTACAGAAGCAGAATCAGATAATCGAATCAATTTCGCGCGCGTGGGATAAGGGATGCAAACATCATCTTTGACCGTGTAGCGTGAGAGTTTCAATCCCCGCGCGCACGCGCGGGATAAGGGCCGAGCGGGAAAAATATCCGCCACTTTGGAATAGGTTTCAATCCCCGCGCGCATGCGCGGGATAAGGGGGAGTAACGCCTGAATCGGTAAGCTGTGCTCTTGTTTCAATCCCCGCGCGCACGCGCGGGATAAGGGTGAGTTCCGTCAAATTCGATACGGGGGTGCATATGTTTCAATCCCCGCGCGCACGCGCGGGATAAGGGTTCACCGAGCAGATCGACAAATGCTTGCAACCAAGGTTTCAATCCCTGCGCACGCGCGCGGGATAAGGGATGGCGTGGAGTTCCTTTTTTGCGACAAGAGAAGTTTCAATCCCCGCGCGCACGCGCGGGATAAGGGAGAACAGAAAACGGATTTTATCAATATCGTTACGTTTCAATCCCCGCGCATAAAAAATATGTTATAATATTTTTATATAAAAAGTATCAATCCCCGTGTACGGGATAAGGTAGTACGTTTATATTGTATATTATAATTTTGAGATTGTCAAGTTTTTTCGAATGTTTCGCGTTTGCAAGGTTGCATTTCCGAATTTTTATGGTATAATGTAAATGAAAGAATACCCATCGGGCAGATTTGAAAAAATATTGGAAGGGAGGGGTCGTTTGCCATGGATCTGGAAAAAATATTTGAAAACGCCGAATGCGAAAAAGCCATTTTGAAAATTGCTTCGGGCGACAACGATGCGTTGCGCGTGATTCACAAATACATGAACCGACAGATTTACGCGGTTGCCTATGCGGTTTTAAGAGATTTTGCTTTATCGGATGACGTTGTGCAGGAAACTTACGTCAAAATCATGGAAAAAGCCGTTTTATACGAAAAAGAAACGAAAGCAAGGGCATGGATCCTTTCCATTGCGCGAAATCTTGCAATCGATATCTACAGAAAAAGGGCTTTTGACTGCTCTTCGGAGGATGTTGAGGAAGAAGAACCGCGGTTTGACGAAGGCTCGGTTCTCGTTTCCATGGAGGTTAAACGCGCGCTTGACTCTTTGGATGATGAGGAACGACAGATTATTACGATGAAAATTTATGCGGGGTTGAAGCATAAAGAAATCGCGCCGCTTTTGGATATCAATGAAGAAGCCTGCAAAAAGAAATATCAGCGTGCGCTTGCAAAACTTCGTGAATTGCTATAAAAACTGATAAGGAGAACAGACTGATGGTTGAAAAGAAGATCAAAAAATTTTTTAATTCCGTTCCCATGCAGGAAAATATGCTGTTGTGGGCAGATGAAAGTAAGAAAAATCCCTTTCATTTTATGTGGGTTACCGTGGGTTTGCTCGTTGGAATCAGTATCATCATCGGTGTTTTTTTGATGATGAAAGACGATGCCACGGCTTCCGAATCGGATTGAACATGAAAAAGAAAAATTCTCGGATCAAAAATTTTTGGTCCGAGAATTTTTATTGATGTTATGCGTTGATACAGATAAACAGAAACATACTTCCCATCAAAATCAAGAAGATTCCAAGCGTCCATTCCTTGAATCCCGTGAATTTATTTGGATAAGCGTGTTTGGGAAACCCTTTTACGTAGACCATGGTTACTTTGAAAAACAGATTTCGTTTGTGCGTTCTTTTTTCAGCGGAATACTTGTACTGTTTTCCATTGACGGTATATACATACGTATATTTCGTCAGATTCGGAATATAGCCTCCGTGTTTGAGAGGAACGTTTTTGAGCGTGTTCGTTTTTGCCAACGTGCCGAGTGCCTCGGCTCTGTGCTTCGGAAAACAGCCGAGTATGGCAATTATCAGATTCCACAAACCAATCAGAATGGCGATTGCCGATGCCACCATCAAAAGGATGTAATCTTCCATGTTTTACAAACGATATATGCATTTCTTACAATTAAGAAATGGTAACGGTTTTACCGGCGCCGATGCAAAGAGGCTGATCGTCAACGGCTACCCAAACGTCGGTATCCGTCGGATTATAGAACGTTTTTCCGTCGGCGGAACGGCGGATCTGTTTTTGCGCTTGAACGTAGTCGTAAATTTCAATATTGGTTGCGCACCAGATATCGTATTTGCGTTTTTCAAGCTCGGCGAGGATTTCTTCGAATTTTTCCCAACCGACGGGCGCTTTTTCATTGTCAAATTCATAAGCGTGTCCCCAGATATAGAGCACACCGCCTGCGCGCCACGGCGCTTTTTCCACGTTGTAGATGAAACGTCTGACAGCGGTTTCACATTCGTTGTGATGGGTTGTGGGATGCCATTCCTTGAAGTTTTCGGGAAGGGTAAAAGCGTTCGTTGCTTTGACGGTTCTGCCGTATACGATAGATGCGGTATCCATTGCCGTGAACGTATCGTTGTTATAGGTGCCGAAAGGATAAGCCAGACCGCGGATGATCGTACCGGACGCCTGCTCCAGATTGATTCTGTCGGTCATCAGCTCGTCATACTGATCCTTGATCAGCATTCTTTCCAGATGGGGGTGAGAATATGCATGGCAAGCGATCTCATGTCCGTGCTCCACGAAAAGCGGACGCACTTCTTCGGGATGGATGCCGCGCGATTCGGGATTGCAAAGATATTTGGAATAGAAATTAAACGTGCATTTCATGCCGTATTTGTTGAAAAGCTCAACGAGGCGTCTGTCCTGCGCGCAGCCGTCGTCATAGCTGAACGTGAGCGCGTAACGTTTTCCGTCTTTGAATCTGTCGAATGATACCATTTGAAAGTCCTCCTTGATAAATAGAATGATACTTTTATCATACCACAAAATGAAAAAAATGCAAGATAATATCCACAAACAGTTGACAATTTTATGATTTTTGCGATATAATAAAGTTAAGGACAAAAGTTGCGAACCAAATATTTTCGCAGAAAAATAAATTTGCGCGCTATGCGCGTTAAAGGAGGATTACCAATGAAAGTATTACTTGCCGGCGGCGCGGGCTATATCGGTTCCCATACCGCCATTGAAATTGCCAAACTCGGACATGAAATCGTTATTGCAGACGACTTCTCTAACAGTAAGCCTGAAGCTGTAAACCGCATCAGAACCATCATCGGCGCAGATTTCCCGTTCTATGAAATCGACATTGCCGACAAAGAAAAGCTCAGAGCTCTTTTTGCTGCGGAAAAACCCGAAGCGGTTATTCACTTTGCAGGTTATAAAGCTGTCGGTGAATCCGTCAGAAAACCCGTTGCTTATTACAGAAACAATCTGGATACCACCCTCACTTTGCTTGAAGTGATGAAGGAATACGGTTGCCGCAATCTGATCTTCAGCTCTTCCGCAACGGTTTATGGCGCTCCCGATGAAGTGCCGATCAAGGAAACCGCCGCTGTTGGCAGATGTACCAATCCTTACGGCTGGACCAAATATATGATCGAAGTGATTCTGAAGGACGTTGCTGTTGCGGATCCCGATATTTCCGTCGTTCTTTTGCGCTACTTCAATCCCGTCGGTGCACATGAATCCGGCTTGATCGGTGAAGACCCTCAGGGTATCCCGAATAACCTTATGCCTTATATTTCCCAGGTTGCTATCGGTAAGCTCGCTTGCCTCTCCGTATTCGGAAACGATTATCCTACCAAGGACGGCACCGGCGTACGCGACTATATTCACGTTGTTGACCTTGCGCGCGGACATGCTTGCGCAATCGATTACGCTGCCGCGCATAAGGGTGTGGAAGTATTCAACCTCGGTACCAGCGTTGGTTACAGCGTTCTCGACATGGTAAACGCTTTTGAAACCGCAAACGGCGTAAAGGTTCCTTATAAAATTGCGCCTCGCCGCGAAGGGGATATTGCGGAATGCTTTGCGGATGCAACAAAATCCCGCGAATTGCTCGGCTGGAAAGCGGAAAAGACTTTGGTCGATATGTGCCGCGACAGCTGGAATTGGCAGAGCAAAAACCCCAACGGTTACGATGCTTAATTAATAATGTGTAATATAAATCCCACAGTTCTCCAAAAGTGGTGTCAGGAGTTCTGTGGGGTTTATTATTTTGATATTTCAGGTAAATTTAACGATCCCATTTCTCGATGAAATCCACGATGGGAGAAGCATCGGCAAGTCCGTGGGGATGGTGTCCGCAACCTGCTTTACCGTAAACAGCAAGGGGAATGTTTGCTGCTCCGTACGCTTTTTCCAGAACGTAGCCGTTTTCTGGATAAGGTACAACATCATCACTGTCGCCGTAAACCATCACGACGGGAATTTTGTGTTCGATCAAGGTCGGAATTTTATCAATCGGATGTCCGCGGAAGCAGATCAGCTCACTTTTTGTGATGCCAAGCGCATCCAGTACTTCCTTTTGCTGCGCGGGACCGCGGTTGACGAAGCAATCTCCCATACCAAACGGCCAGCTGAGAAAATTCATGACGGGGGCGTCCAGATAAAGAACGCTGACGAGATCGGGATATTTTGCGGCAAAATTGACGGCTTGCAAACCGCCGCAACTCATTCCTACCGGAACGCATTTTTCGGCAAGACCGTAATTTTCATGCAAAAATTTTGCAAATCTTGCTTTGGCATCGGTATCAATATCCGTTCCGATGCGGTTTATATTTTTCAGATAAGCGAGATGGTATCCCTTGCGGAGCAATTTGATTTCCACGGAGGGAAATGCGCCGAAATATTCTGTTTTCAGCATCCAACGCTGATTTGCCGTGCCTTCGGGCGGAAAAATGAGGGTGGCGTGTCGTCCTTCAAATTCAAATTCGATTTGACGGAATTCGTTTCTCCAGATGGTTTCTGTCATGGCTGTAAATCCTTTCCGATAAAATATTCGTTATCTGCATTATATCGGAAATACGTGAGAAAGTCAAGTAAAGGAAGGGAATATATTTTGGGATGATTGACAAGGAATGATTCAAATGTTATAATTATTTATGATAGTAGGTATCATAAAAAGGTTTCGTTTTATTGAGAATAAAAAATACTGAATATAGGAGATTATTATGAATTTGATAGATGAAAATTTTTACTTGGGGCTCTCCGAAGGTTTGCAATATACCGTCAATCCGGATGGAAAAACCTGCACGCTGACAAAACTCGGTATTTATGAAAAGACAGAGTTGCATATTCCCGTGGAGATCGATGGATACCGTGTAACGGCAATCGGAGAATCGGCATTCAAAGGCTTTGAACTTTATGGATTGGGAACACATAACGTCCGTATGATTTCTACCCCTGCCGATGCTTTGACTTGCATCGTAATACCCGATAGTGTAACGGCGATTGGCAAAGAAGCGTTTTATAAATGCAGTCATCTTGAGAAAGTGGTGTTTCCCGCCACACTGAAAACCATCGGAGATTCCACGTTCCGTGATTGCACCTGCTTGTCAAGCATTGTGATACCCGAAGGTGTCACAAGCATTGGTGACAGCGCATTTTTTAATTGCGGTTCTTTGAAAGACATCGTGATTCCCGAGCGTGTTGAAAGTATTGGTCAGTACGGCTTTTATGGTTGCCGTCGGCTTGAAAATATGAGGATTCCCGAAAGTGTAACCGCAATCGGAGATTTTGCTTTTTCTGGCTGTAGCCGTTTTTCGTCATTCGTTTACGGCGGTACGCAGGAACAGTGGGAAAAAATACGTCTTGCTCCTTATTGGAAAAATAATTCTTCCATACGGGAGATTCGGTTTGAAAAAACATCAAGTCCGGCGCAATCCGCAGGTTCGGAAAACGTATGCGCTGTGGCGGCGGATACGGGAAAACTTGCCTACGAAGTGAATGCCGACGCTTCCACCTGTACGGTTCGGGGGATGGGCACTTGCGCAGATACGCAGCTTTTTATCCCTCAAACCATTGACGGTTACGTTGTAACGGGCATCGGAGAATTTGCATTCCGAGGATGCGGCGATTTGATTGGTATAGAAATTCCAAACAGCGTTACAACGATTGCAATCGGCGCTTTCCGCGGTTGTCATAATCTGGAAAAAGCAAAACTTTCCGAAAATATCAAGGATATTGCAGACGAGCTGTTTTTTGGTTGCCGTAATTTGAAAAACGTAACGATTCCCGACGGTGTAACAAGTATAGGAAGATCGGCATTTCAAGACTGTTGCGGTTTGAAATCTTTACCGTTTCCGGAAAGTATAACGAATATCGGATACGGTGCATTTGTCGGTTGCAACAATTTGATGAAAGCGGTGATTCCGAATCGCGTAACCGAGATCGGAGAGAGAGCGTTTGCAACTTGCGGCAGTCTGACGGATATCACTTTATCGGAAAATATGAAAGAAATTTCAGTAGAACTGTTTTCCGGTTGCCGCAGTCTGAAAAATGTGGAGATTCCCTTTAGTGCAACACGCATTGGTGCCAGCGCATTCGCCGGTTGCGGCTGTTTGACAGATTTGATTATTCCCGGCGGCGTGAAAAAAATTGATCAATTCGCTTTCTCTGCATGCCGAAATTGGAAGCGTGTTCAATATCAGGGAACAATCAAACAGTGGACGGAAGTGGAAATCGACAAAACATGGCGATTTATGTCTTCGCTTGAAAAAATCGTTTGTATTGACGGAACAATTTTATTGTAATTCAATTTTTCGCCGGTTTACAATTGAAAAAATCGCGAAAGATGATTGATATTTATATAAATAGGTTTGACAAGAGTTTTTTTATGTGTTAAAATAAATATTGTATAAGATTCCGTGTCGTTCTCACGGCAGGAAATCGCTTAAAATTTATTTTGGAGGATATTGAAAAATGGAATATTTTGCAAATATAGGCAAAATCAAGTATGAAGGCGCACAGTCTCAGAATCCACTTTCTTTCAAGTTTTATAATCCCGATGAAGTGATTGCGGGAAAAACCATGCGCGAACATTTGCGTTTTGCTATGGCATATTGGCATACCATGTGCGCAGAAGGTACGGATATGTTCGGTGTGGGTACTGCTGACAAGAGTTATGGCGCAACAGATCCCATGGAACTTGCAAGAAACAAAGCGTACGCCGCTTTTGAACTGATGGAAAAGCTCGACATCGATTATTTCTGCTTCCACGACAGAGATATTGCGCCCGAAGCTGCAACTTTGGCGGAAACCAACGCAAGACTTGATGAGATCACGGATCTTCTCAAGGAATTGATGGATAAAACAGGCAAGAAATTGCTTTGGGGTACGGCAAACTGCTTTGGTAACAAACGTTATATGCACGGCGCAGGTACTTCTCCCAACGCTGACGTTTTTGCTTTTGCGGCTGCGCAAATCAAAAAAGCAATTGAAATTACCGTTAAACTCGGCGGCGACGGTTACGTTTTCTGGGGCGGCAGAGAAGGTTATGAAACCTTGCTGAACACCAATATGGCTCTGGAACAGGACAATATGGCGCGTCTTATGCGTATGGCTGTGGATTATGCACGTTCCATCGGTTTCACTGGCGACTTCTATATTGAACCCAAGCCGAAGGAACCCACCAAGCACCAGTATGATTTTGATACGGCAACCGTTCTTGCATTCCTCAGAAAATACGGTCTTGACAAAGACTTCAAGATGAACATTGAAGCAAATCACGCAACTTTGGCGGCTCACACCTTCCAGCATGAGCTCCGCGTTGCAAGAGATAACGGTGTATTCGGTTCCATCGATGCCAACCAGGGCGATATGCTTCTCGGCTGGGATACCGACCAATTCCCCACCAACGTTTACGATACCGCTCTTTGCATGTATGAAGTGATCAAAGCGGGCGGCTTTACCAAAGGCGGTTTGAACTTTGACGCGAAGACAAGAAGAGGCTCCAATACCGCGGAAGATATCTTCCTTGCGCACATTGCAGGTATGGACGCGTTTGCGCTCGGTCTGCGCGTTGCCGATAAGATGATTCGCGACGGCAGAATCGACAAATTCGTTGCAGACCGTTACGCAAGCTATGAAAGCGGCATCGGTAAAAAGATCGTGGACGGAAACGTTACGATGGAAGAACTTGAAGCATATGCGCTTGCAATGGGTGACGTAACCACCAACACCAGCGGAAGACAGGAATATCTTGAAAATATCATGAATGCAATCATGTTCGGTTGATTGATAAAGCTGAGATTTTGAAAATGCCCGAAAAATATTTTTCGGGCAAATTCTTTATAAGGGGTAATTGTTATGAAAGACTATTTGGATTTTGCAAAAGAAATCGCCCGTCACGCAGGCGAAATTATGCTGAAATATTATCATTCGGATAACGGTGCGGATTATAAATACGATCAGACTATCGTAACGCTTGCCGATAAAGAGATTAATGATTATTTGATTTCCCGCGTAAAAGAAACCTATCCCACGCATTCCGTGGACGGAGAAGAAGCGGGATTCGGTAAAAGCGATTTCGTCTGGGTTTGCGATCCCGTAGACGGAACTGCGATGTATGCCAGACACATTCCCACCTCTGTTTTTTCTTTGGCCTTGGTTATCAAGGGAATTTCCGAAATCGGTGTTGTTTACGATGTTCAAGGCGATCGGATGTATACCGCCGTGCGCGGTAAAGGCGCATTTGTCAACGGAGAGCCAATGCACGTTAATGACGTTTCTCTTGATGACAAAAGAAGCCTCGGTAATTTTGATATGTGGCCTGCGGCGGAATACAATCTTTTTGACGTTTTCAAAGAGCTTGGCGCAAAAACGTACGCCGTTGGACTGGGCAGCGTGATTCGCGCTTCAATGTGCGTGGCGGCAGGAGATTTTAATTTCGTGCTTTTCCCCGGAACGGGACATAAAAATTGCGATATTGCCGCGGCGAAGGTCATTGTGGAAGAAGCGGGCGGTAAAGTTACCGATCTGTTCGGCAATGACCAACGTTATGACCAACCGATCAACGGCGCGGTTCTCAGTAACGGCAAAATTCACGAAGAATTGCTTTCCGTTATCCGCAAACACGTATCGCCTCTTTCTTAAAGATCTTTTCGTATGCGTTCCAGTGCGCTTTTTTCAATCCGGGAGACTTGCGCTTGCGAAATGCCGATTTCATCGGCAATTTCCATTTGTGTTTTCCCACGGTAAAACCGCATATTGATGATGGCGCGCTCTCTGTCGGTCAGTTTTTTCATGGCTTCCGCAACGGCAATGTTTTCAAGCCATGCTTCGTCGTTACAATCTTCATCCCGAATCTGATCCATGACGTAAAGAGAATCTCCGTTTTCTCCGTAAACGGGATCGTAAAGGGAAATCGGTTCCATAATGGCTTCCAAGGCTTCGGAAATGTTTCTCGTAGATTCTCCGAGCTTTTCGGCAATATCTTCTGCTGTCGGTTCACGGAGCAGCGTTTTTGAAAGTTCTTCTTTTGCGGTCAAAGCGCGGTAAGCAAGGTCTCTCATGCCGCGGCTGACGCGCAAAACATTATTGTCGCGCAGATATCTTCGGATTTCTCCGATGATCATGGGAACGGCATAGGTGCTGAATTTTACGCCGATTTCCGTATCAAAATGATCGATGGCTTTGATCAGCCCAATGCATCCAACCTGAAAAAGATCGTCCGCATCTCTCACTTTTCCGTTAAACCGCTGAATAATGCTGAGAACCAGACGGAGATTTCCGTCAATGAGTTCTTCACGCGCTTTCTTATCTCCGTTTTTTGCTTTTTGCAGAAGTTTTTCTTTTTCTTCTCCGGAAAGTACTTTCAATGTTGACGTATTGATTCCGCAAAGATCAACTTTATTATAATACATAAACAAAAATACCTTTCAAACAAAACTTGGCTTTTCAGTCAGTATTGCCGAAAAATGTCGTTTTTTATACGCAAAATGAATTGAGAGATTTTTCCATTTTCACAGAGAGGGAAAGAAATGGGAGAAATTTCCCGCTCAATCCTTAAAAAACTTTTCCCGATATCTTGCAAATACTTCTTTTTTTTGGTATAATAAATCCGATACAGCATTTAAGCGAAAGAGAGGAAAAAGAAATGAAAGGACTCAAGCGGCTTCTCAGTTATACAAGACGCGCCGCGGATGATTACGGTATGATTGAAGACGGCGATAAGATTGCCGTTGGTGTATCCGCGGGAAAGGATTCTCTTTCTCTTCTTTACGCGATGGCGGAATTGCGCCGTTTTTATCCGAAAAAATTTGAATTGATCGCTATAACGGTGGATATGCGCTTCGGCGATCTGGAAGAAGGCGGAGAACCGACGGACTATTCCCCGATTGCGGCACTTTGCGAAAAATTGAACGTGCCTTATCACGTGGAGCCTTCCAACATTGCCAAGATTATTTTCGACGTGAGAAAGGAAACCAATCCTTGCTCGCTTTGCGCAAAGCTCAGAAGAGGGATGGTCAACGATACGGCTAAAAAACTCGGCTGCAATAAGGTTGCTCTCGGTCATCATTTTGATGATGCGGTGGAAACCTTTATGCTCAATCTTTTTTATGAAGGAAGACTCGGCTGTTTTTCGCCTGTAACTTATCTGGATCGAACCGATATCACCGTCATCCGTCCCTTGATCTACGCGCCCGAAAAGGATATTCGTTATTTTGCGGCTTCGGCAGAGCTTCCCGTGGTGGAAAGCAAATGCCCCGCAGACGGCGCGACGGAACGCGAATCCATGAAGCAGTTGCTTGCCGATCTGGAATACAATAATAAGGGGCTTCGCCACCGTATTTTCGGTGCTATGCAGAAAGCCGGTCTGGACGGCTATATCGAAGCCAAGGTAAAAAATTATTCCGATCCGAAAAAAGACGAATAAATACATAATTTGATTTTTTCCGCAAACAATAACGAAAAATACTTGCGGAGAAAAATCTTATGAATACAATCAAAAAACAAAGAAGCTTTTCCATGAAATACTGCCCGGAACTGGAAGACCACGTTGTTGTCATGACCACGGAACAGGGCGATTTCAAAAATCAAATTTGTCTTTCCTCCCATCTTTGCCGCACGGAATCACAAACATCCTGCGGTCATGAAAATCCTTTTCGCACAGGTGCTTCGGTAAAATCGGAGGAAAATCATTTTTTATAAAGCGGCAAGTTGCCGCACCCTGTTGCCGCCGTATCGCAATTTATTCAAACTTGATGTTTAGCTCGACGGCGGGGGCGATTTGCGTAATTTCTATAGTTAAAAAAAGCCGCTTTACGCGGCAGAATTGAGGTATATCATTATGGCATTTGTATTTTCTGACAAGTATGTTCACAGCTTTGTCGGCGAAGCAGACCTTCTTGCCGTTTCCGATGAAGTAAACGCGGCGCATAAAACGCTTTGCGAAAAAACAGGCGAAGGCAACGATTTTCTCGGTTGGGTTGAACTTCCCATCAGCTTTGACCGCGCGGAAGTTGCACAG
Organism: Oscillospiraceae bacterium; assembly: GCA_015064845.1. Classification (GTDB taxonomy): domain Bacteria; phylum Bacillota; class Clostridia; order Oscillospirales; family CAG-272; genus QALR01. The sequence goes on from SVRL01000003.1 coordinate 79,506, forward strand.
ATGAAAAAAGCAGCTGAAAAGATTCAGTCGATGTGCGATATTCTGATCGTTATCGGTATCGGCGGTTCTTATCTCGGCGCACGCGCTGCAATTGAATTTATCCATGGCAATTATTATAACAATAAGCCGAAGAAAACGCCCGATATCTATTTCGTAGGTAAAGATATCAGTTCTTCTCATTTGCAGGACATTCTGGATATCTGCAAAGACAAGGATATTTGCGTAAACGTCATTTCCAAATCCGGTACTACCACGGAACCTGCAATCGCATTCCGTATTTTCCGCGATCTTCTCATTGAAAAATATGGTAAAGAAGGCGCGGCTGAACGCATTTTTGCAACAACAGATGCAAAGAAGGGCGCGCTTCGTTCTCAGGCGGATACATACGGCTATGAAAGCTTCGTAATCGCTGATGACGTCGGCGGCAGATATTCCGTTCTTACTCCCGTAGGTCTGCTTCCCATTGCGGTTTCCGGCGCAGACATCGAAGAAATGCTCGCAGGCGCCGCGAAAGCTTATGAAGATTTCAAGGACGGCGACGTTCTTACAAACGGCTGTCTGAAATATGCGGCAATCCGTAACATCCTCCACAGACAGGGAAAGAGCGTTGAAATCCTTACCGCAAACGATCCTGCGCTTACCATGACTTGCGAATGGTGGAAACAGCTCTTCGGCGAATCCGAAGGAAAAGACGGAAAGGGTCTTTATCCCTCCAGCGCAATTTACTCCACCGATCTCCACTCCATCGGTCAGTTCATTCAGGAAGGTTCCAGAGTTATGTTTGAAACCGTTATGAACGTCAATATTGACGACGGCTTCAAGGTTCCTTACGATGCGGAAAACGGCGACGGTTTGAATTTCCTTGCAGATCAGACCATTAACTTCGTTAATCAGAAAGCGCACGACGGTACCATTCTGGCGCATACCGACGGCGATGTCCCCAACCTTTCTATCACATTGACATCCCGCAGTGCATTTGATTTCGGTTATCTCGTATACTTCTTTGAAAAGGCTTGTGCAGTTTCCGGCTATATGCTCGGCGTAAATCCCTTCAACCAGCCCGGCGTGGAAGCGTATAAGAAGAATATGTTTGCTCTGCTCAATAAACCCGGTTATTCCGAACTCCGCGCAGAACTCGAAACAAGACTTGAAGGTTTGAAATAATTTTATTTTAGAAAAAGTCTTCCTTTGAAAAGAGGGAGACTTTTTCCCATAAACGATGAAAAACTTCAGAAAGAAAATGATTGGCCGGATGTTTTTTGCCAAGCCTTTTGATGAAGAATCAAGACGAAAAAATTTAGGAAGAGAAAAATGGCTGCCACAAACGGTTTCTTTTGCCAAGCTTTTCTTTTTCTAAAGAAAAGCGGGAGGAGATATGAAAATATTAGAAGGAAGACGAATGGCGGCAGTGTTTGCCGCTTATATTGGTATCTTTTCCGCATACGTTTTGATTCCGAACGCACGGAAATACATTTTTATAATCGGAATTTTTTGTTTTCTTCTTTTTGCGATCAACTTGTTGCTCCAAAAGGGACGAAAATTTTCTGCCCGAAAAGTTGTTGTCCTTGTTCTCATGCTGATTTCCGTCGTTACCGCCTGTTTCAGAAGCGCGGCTTATGCCGAAAGAACAGATGTGACGGTAAAACATTATGCAGATGGAAAAATATATTTGGCAGAGGGTAAAATTACCAAGGTTTTATACGAAGAAGTTTACGGCTCGGCTTATGAAATGCGATTGTTTGCATTGGACGAACAAGAAGCGGAAATCGGATTGGTTCTTACACTACATAAAAACATTGAACTTTCCGTGGGAGATACCGTGCGCTTTCAAGGAGAAATGAAGGAGCTTTCGGATACATATGAAATCTATCGAAAAGCGGGCGGTATTTTTCTTTCTTCGGAAACGGAAGAGCTGGAAGTACTCGAACCTGTAAAGGATACGGAGCCTTCGTTTTTGGAAAATATTCGGCAGTCTCTCAAAAATCATTTTGAAGCGTATCTGAAAGAGGATACCGCAGGACTTGCAACCGCTTTGATGACGGGAAACCGGGACGGATTGGACGGAGGACTGAAACTTGCTTACACAAGATTGGGTGTTTCCCATATCCTTGCGGTCTCCGGATTGCATTTGACCGTTATGATTGGCGGTCTGGGGTGGATTCTGACACGGTTTTACGTTCCTAAAAAACTGCGCAATCTGATTTTGATCGCAGGGGCTTTCTTCTTTGCTTTTTTGTGCGGTCTTTCCGCTTCCATCGTGCGCGCGGCAATCATGTTGACTTTTTTCTGCCTTGCAGATATGGTAGGAGAAAGACACGATTCTGTTACGGCGCTCTTTTTTGCCATCTTTTTGATTGTCTTTTTCCGTCCGAATTCGGTTTATGACGTGGGAATGTGGCTCTCTTTTTCAGCAACCTTGGGCATTTTGGTCGTTATGCCCGTTCTTTCCGTGTTTTCCGTATCTCATAAAAGTAAATTTTATATTCTCCGACGTATCGGATTCTATTTTATTTCAATTATCGGCATGAGCTTGGCGGCAACATTCTTTACCTTACCCGTGATTTGGATTGCTTTTGGCGGAATTTCTTTGCTTGCCCCTCTTGCTAACTTGATTTTTATTCCTTTGACACAGATTCTTTTATATTTGTTGGTGTTTTTAACGCTTTTCGGTTGGTTTCCTTGGCTTTCCGTTAAAATCGGAGGCGTGATAGACGGTGTTTCCGAATTTTCAGAAATGCTTGCGTACAAACTTTCCAATATAAAAGACGTTTATATTTCGTTGCGTTATCCTTTCGTTTTGTATCTTCTGTTGGCGTTGATTTTCGGTATCCTGATCGTGCTTTTTATCAAAAAGATTCAGCCCGCATGGATTTTTGCCGTATTTGCGCTTTTTACTGTAGCTTTCGGGATTTGTTACGGCGAATATATGGAAATGAATCGGGATATCAGCTTCGTTTATCTGGATACGGACGGAAAAAGCGATGCGGTCGGATTTTTCAGCGAGGGGGAATCCATGATTATGGATATTTCAACGGGAGGCAGTTCTTTGTACCGCGAAGTTTCAGAAAGATTGGAAGATTTTTGTGAAGCCGAACTGGATGTGCTTGTCCTGACACATTATCACAGCTATCATGCGGGAACGCTTCAGAAATTAGTCAATCATTTGAAAATTCATAAAATTCTTTTGCCCGAACCGAAAACGGAAAATGAAAAAGAATATTTTGCTCGGATTTGTTCCGTTATATCGGGGAAAACGGAAATGGTCATCTATCAGACGGATGGAACAGAAAATGTAACCGTAGGAGAAATCACATTGCATTTGCCCCAAAAGGAATATCTGAAACGTTCTTCCCATCCCATCGTTTGCTTTTCGGCAGATATCGGAGAAGATGGTAAGGGATTTTCTTATCTTGGTGCTGGTGTGACGGAAACCGATTTTTCAGAGGATGTCCGTTCCGTGACCGTCATCGGTACGCATGGTCCTGTGATGAAAAATATTTTCGATGCCGCACCGCTTGCCCAAGCAGAGCTTGTGATCTTTTCGGAAAGAGCCATGTCGGATTGGACGGAAACGGAAAGAATTTCCGAAAAAACCGTTTATGCGGAAGATTATGACGGATATATCAAAATCATGTTTGAATAAAATACGATTTTTAAGGCAACCGCTAAGAGAATTTTGAAAAACGAAAACAACCGTGAGTTGAGTTGAGAGCGAAACAAGTTGTTTACAAGAGACATTTTCTGTGCTACAATATAGATACAAACCGAAGCGCGCACGGTAAAAATCAGAAAGGATCATGGTGTAAAAAAATGAAGGAAATTGCTATTTCTAAAAATATTGCTGACCTCAGAAAGAAAAGGGGAATTACGCAGGAGCAACTATCACTTGCATTGAACATTTCTCCTCAAGCTATTTCCAAATGGGAAACGGGAGTTTCCCAAACTTAAAGATACCACACTAAAACCCACGCTTACATTACTTCCAAACAAAACAATTTTGGAGGCAAAACCCTATGAAACGCCTTATATCCTGTGAATATAACTTCGAT
>SVRL01000147.1 GCA_015064845.1 Oscillospiraceae bacterium
TTGCTGACAGCTCCCTCGTCAGAGGGAGCCTTGAATTGCCTCCCTCTGACGAGGGAGGTGGCGCTACAGAGAAGCGTTGCTTGTCTGTGGCGTCGGAGGGAGAGATAACGGTAAACAATCATTTACCGCACAAAAAAAGAACGACGTACCGCGCCCTTGAAAGGAGGTGAACACTATGAAAAAAAGACTTCATGGCTTTCATCAAATTCTCTGTTTTTTTCTCAAAACAAAGATACTTCAAAGCCTTCCCCTGCTCTGTGCGAAAAATCTGCTCAATACCTCTATGATGGGAAAGGTTGCACTGCGAATAAAAATTTATCACAGGAAAGTAAATGCTGTTTCTGCTTTTTGGCAGGTTTTTGATTGGCTTGACAAACAAGAAAAAACGCAGTAGAATAGGAGAAAAAATGTCAGAAAATATTATAAGTAACTTATTGAACAAGGAGAATGTGATGAATAAAAAAATATATACGATTGATTTTACAAATATTAAATACTTTTGGGAAATACATGAAATCATTCGGAAATCTTTGGATTTCCCTGATTATTACGGTTGTAATTGGGATGCATTTTGGGATTGTTTGACGGATATGTATGGAGAACCTCTGCATATCATAATCATCGGACTTGATATCATTGAACAAAAATTTGATGATGCCGCAAACAAAATCATAAGCATATTCCGGCGATTTAAGCACTATGAAAAATCATTTGAAAAAGATATTTTGATTGAAATTGTCATTGACGGTGTGCGCAAAGTCTTAAAATAACAATCGATACCCTAACGTGACCGAGCCGCAGCGAGACAGGCTAACTAACCCCCATCTTTCAGCAATAGACAAACGCGGAACGCCCCGTCAACATACAAACAAACGCCTTGTACCGTCATTCTGGAGCGCACCGATGGCAACATCGGAAGCGATAGAATCCCATCGCAAACCTCAACTAACTTTCAAAAGAATCTTATCTTTTGCTACGAGATTCTATCACTACGCTAACGCTTCGTTCCGGAATGACAGCAAAAAGGGAGGCTCTCTCTACAGACGGAATCTTTTACAGACTTTTTATTGCGATAAACGGGAATTTATAAGCATAAAAAGTTGCTGAAAATTCCGTCAGCGCAAAGACGAACGTCTTGTACCGTCATTCTGGAGCGCACCGATGGCAACATCGGAAGCGATAGAATCCCATCGCAAACCTCAACTAACTTTTAAAAGAATCTTATCTTTTGCTACGAGATTCTATCACTACGCTAACAGACTGCCGTAGGCTGTCTGTGGCTTCGTTCCAGAATGACAGCAAAAAAAGAATATTTCTCTACAGACGGAATGTTTTGCGGACTTTTTATTTCGCATAAACAATCATTTATCTCAAAAAGAAAGGACGTCATGAAAAAGCAACTGATCTTATCCCCACCGAATGAAAAGCAAAAATTATTTTTAGCCTCACACGTCAAGCATACGGCGTACGGCGGCGCGCGCGGAGGCGGCAAAAGCTGGGCTGTACGGGACAAAGCAAAACGGCTTTGTTTACGGTATCACGGCATAAAAATTTTAATCGTGCGCCGAACGTATCCCGAACTGATCAACAATCATATCGAGCCTTTGAAAAACGATCTGATGGGAATTGCGGATTATATCAAATCCGAAAAGAACTTTCTTTTTCCGAACGGAAGCATCATTAAATTCGGCTATTGTAATAACGACGATGATTTAGAGCAATATCAAGGCGCGGAATATGACGTGATTTTTTTGGATGAAGCAACGCAATTGCAAGAAATGTGGATTCGGAAAATTACAGCTTGTGTGCGCGGTGTCAACGGATTTCCGAAAAGAATTTATTATACCTGTAATCCGGGCGGTGTTTCTCATCAATATATCAAAAGATTATTCATTGACCGTGTTTTTGAGGAAGGAGAAAATCCCGAAGATTATCTTTTTATTCCCGCTCGTGTTACGGATAATGAAGTTTTGATGAAAAGCCAACCGGATTACGTCAGTCAGCTTGCCGCTTTACCGCCGAAATTACGGGAAGCATGGCTTTACGGCAGATGGGATATTTTTGAAGGACAATTTTTTGAAGAATTCCGAATTTCACCCGACCCCGAAAAATGCGAAGCGGCAGGAATCACCGCAGAAGAAGCAAAAAAACAACGCCGATTTACACACGTCATCCAACCTTTTGATCTGAATAGCGGAGAAAAACGCGGTTGGCATTTGTTTCGTTCCTATGATTTCGGATATAATAAACCGTTTTCCATGGGATATTGGGCAATGGATTATGACGGGGTACTCTATCGCATTGCGGAAATTTACGGTTCCACGGGTACACCCAATGAAGGCTTGCATTGGAGTCCGCAAGAACAATTCCGCAGAATCCGCGAATTTGAAAACAGCCATCCTTGGTTTCGCAACCGTGAATTTACGGAAAGTATTGCCGATCCTGCCATCTGGGACCGTTCACGCGGAGAAAGTATCGCCCGAACGGCAGAAAATTACGGAATCTATTTTACTCCGGGCGATCATACCCGAATTCCCGGTTGGATGCAGGTGCATTACCGTTTGCAATTCGATGAAAACGGCTACGCAAGAATGTACGTCTTTGAAACCTGTAAAGATTTTATTCGTACCTTTCCTCTTATGCGTTATTCCGCTTCCATGCCCGAAGACCTCGATACACGCCTCGAAGACCACCTCCCCGATGAAGTCCGTTATCTCTGTATGTCCCAACCCGTCCTCCCCACACTCCCGCAAAAAGAATTTTCCTTTGCCGCCAATCCGCTCGGATGAACGCGCAATGCAGAATTGATAAGATAAACGGGAATTTACGGGGGCATTTCATCTACCTCATCCGTCTTGCCTAACGGCAATCCACCTTCCCCATCATTCAAGTTTCATCAGACTTTTTACTACGGTACAGGGGAAGGGCTCGCGGCGCGTAAATTACAAAGTTTT
>SVRL01000040.1 GCA_015064845.1 Oscillospiraceae bacterium
AACCGTTGCCACACCGAGAGGTGTTACACGGAGTATTTTTTTATCGCGCTCAATATATCCTCTGTCGATAATGGTGGAAATTGTCGTTGCGTAGGTACTCGGACGTCCGATTCCCTTTTCTTTGAGAAATTTGATCAAAGTTGCTTCATCAAAATGTGCGGGCGGTTCCGTGAAGTTCTGCGTGGGAATTACGTCTTCCGCGGGAAGAACGTCATTTTCTGAAACACCTTTGAGCTTGGAACTCTTATCCGCGGTCTCTTCATCATCCGTATAAGCAACCTTATAACCTTTGAACATCAGAACGCTTTCGCTGAGTTTATAGACGTACCCTGCGGAATCCAATTCCACGTCGATTGCATCGTATTCCGCATTTTTCATCTGGCTTGCCACAAAACGATCCCAAATCAGTTTATAAAGACGGTACTGATCGGAGGAAAGGAAAGGACGAATATCTTCGGGCGCAAATTCCATGCTTGCGGGGCGGATAGCTTCGTGCGCATCCTGCACCGTTGCTTTGGTCTTATAGACCTTACGCTTACTCGGATAAAATTCCGATCCGTATTTTTCGAAAATATATTTCTCGGCAGCATTTGCCGCTTCATCGGAAATACGCAAGGAGTCCGTTCTCATATAGGTAATAATACCGTGAACACCGCCGTTTGCCGCGCCAAGGTTTACACCTTCATAAAGCTCCTGCGCAACCTTCATGGTACGCTTGGAATGAAATCCGAAACGTTTGGAAGCAACCTGTTGCAGAGTGGAAGTTTCAAACGGAGGCTCGGGACTTCTCGTTTTTTTGGAACGCTTTACAGATTTGACGGTAAATGGGCTTGCTTTGCAAGCATTTACGATCGTTTCCGCTTCTTCTCCCGTTTTCAATTCGATTTTTCCATTGGCATCGCCGTAAAATTTCGCTTTTACTTTGTAATTCTTGCCTGCGGAAAGAACGGCTTCAATCGTCCAGAATTCCTTGGGAACAAATTTTTCAATTTCTGCTTCGCGTTCCGCAATAATCCTCGTGGCAACCGATTGTACGCGCCCCGCAGACAAACCGCTTTTCACGGTCTTCCAAAGATAAGGACTCAGCTTATATCCGACGATTCGATCCAGAATACGTCTTGCTTGCTGAGAATTCACGAGATTCATATCAATGGCTCTCGGATTATTGATTTCCGCCTGTACCGTTTTTTTCGTGATTTCGTTAAACGCCACGCGGCAGGCATCTTCGGGCGCAATACCCATTACCGTTGCCAAATGCCACGAAATGGCTTCGCCTTCTCGGTCAGGGTCCGTTGCGAAATATACTTTATCCGCATTTTTGGCATCCTTTTTCATTTCAGCGATCAAAGCGCTTTTTCCTTGTATATTGATATATTTTGCTTTAAAATCATGTTCGGTATCCACGCCGAGTGAGCTTTTCGGTAAATCCCTCACATGACCTTTGCAAGCGATTACTTTATAACCGCTTCCGAGATAGGAATTGACCGTTGCCGCTTTTGCGGGGGATTCCAAAATCACGAGGCTTACGTTTTTCTTATTTTCTGGCATATCTCTGGAAAACTCTCCTTCAATTTTTACTGTGCAAATGATATTATATACCAATCGGATTCAAATTGTCAAGACTCTTTTTTCTTTATGAAAACAAATGCAGAATGGATTTTAACCGACCAAACGATAGATTCCTCCGGGCAAAGATTCGATATATGCTTCCAGCTCCAGCATAGTCAGAGCACCGAGCAATCCACCGGTATCAAAACCGTCTCCGATCTTTTCCGTCATTGCTGCCGCAATTTCCTCCACGGACATGGTATCCGTCATAACGGAAATGACCGCGCGCTCATATTCTCCCAATCCCGAAAGGTCTCTTTTGGACGTTTTTTCCTGCAAAGCGGAAAAATCCTTTACAATGACGGTTTCTTCCGTCTTTTCTTTTTCGGAACGGATTTTTTTCATGGGACGGCTTTGTTTTTGAGCATTTTCAAATCTGATCGTCTTTTGTTTCTCCTTATCGGACGTTTCTTCGGCATCCCGGAAATTTTCCGTCCGACCGGAACCAAACAGAATCCTCGTTTGTTCCTCTCTGCGCAGTTTTCTCTTGTAATTTGCCATGGAAATATTATCCGTCATAATTTTATCCGGATAAAGAGCTTCATATTCCAAAAGAATATCCCTTGCGCAGGTAACCAGCGATGCACCGTTCTGAATCAGCATATTTGAACCCGTATAATTCGGATCGCTCGCCTTTCCGGGGAACGCAAAAATATCCCTTCCCTGTTTCAAAGCATATTTTGCCGTTATCATGGAACCGCTGGTCAACCCGGCTTCTACAACAACGGTTCCCTGACAAAGACCCGAAATGATGCGGTTTCGGATAGGAAAATTTTTCCCGAGAGGGTCTGTACCCGGTGCATATTCCGTGATAATCGTTCCCGTTGCCGCAATCTTTTCCATTAATTCTCTGTTTTCCAAAGGATAAACGCGGTCAATACCGCAACCGAGAACGGCAATCGTATGACCGCCTGCCGAAATTGCACCTTTTTGCGTTGCCGAATCAATGCCGCTTGCCATACCTGAAACAACGATTGCGCCGCCATGAACCAATTCCATACCAAGCGTATAAGCAGTCTGCAATCCTGCCGGACTGCATTTTCTCGTTCCCACACAGGCAATCAAAACGTTATCATCGATGTCCGGCAATTTCCCTCTGTAATAGAGTAAAATCGGTTTCGCATAGATGCTGCGCAAACGGTTCGGATAGTTGGGGCTATCCAACGTCAGGATTCCCACGTTGACACGTTCACAATATTCCGCGATTTTTTGCGGATACGTCAAATCACGATCCTTCAAAGCTGAAACGATTTCTTTTGTGATACCTTCCAAAGCCAAAAGTTCTTCTTCCTTCGCTTCGTAAATATCTTTTGGCGTTTCAAAATGTTTCAGCAAATAACTGCCCAATTCACTTCCCGCACCGCAATGCAAGGAAAGCCATATCCAATAAACAAGATGATTCATTCCACATTCCTCCGACGGTCAAAGTCTTTGTCTTGCCGCTTCCCACATCACAACGCCGGAAGCCACCGCCGCATTTAAGGATTCGGGACCTTCACGCATAGGAATGATTACCGTGCCGTCGCAAGCGCCGATTACCTTTTCCGAAACACCGTGTCCTTCGTTACCGATTACAAAACCGATTTTGCCCAAAAAATCCACGTCTCGGATATCCAAGGAATCACGCTTCAACGCCGTTGCAAAAATACGGAATCCCGATTGCTTCAAAAGCGCAATTTCATTTTCAATGCTTTCCGTTCGTCTGACATCTGTGCGGAAAAGCGAACCCATACACGCACGCACCGTTTTGGGATTATAAAGATCTGCGCCGTTTTTGCCCATATAGACGGTATCCACGCCAAACGCTTCCGCAGAGCGGAGAATCGCGCCGAAATTGCCGGGATCGGCAACGCCGTCAAGCAACAAAACGAAGGATGTTTGCGCCTTGGGTTTCGGAGAAAAATATTTCGCAACGGAAAAAACACCCTGCGGCGCACTTTCAAAAGAAAGTTTTTCATATACCGCATCCGAAACAAGCGTCAGAATCCCTTCGGGAAGCGCGCAAAGCATTTCACGATATTTTTCATACGCGGTTTCCGTTACGAAAACACGGGAAAAGCAAACGCCCGCTGAAAACGCTTCCGAAAAAAGCTTGATGCCCTCAAATGCAAACGTTCCCGTACGCTCACGGTATTTTTTATCCGAAAGTTTGGATGCCGCCACGATAACGGCGTTATTTTTACTGGTAATAATCTCCATGGCAATCTCCTTTTTCATAACAGAATATCTCTGCCTTAGATAGCAAAAACCAAAGCGAAAGCTTTGGTTTTTGGATTCAATCTTAAATTAAAGTGCTGCTTTAGCGGTTTCGCAGAGAGAAGCGAAAGCTGCTTTGTCGTTTACTGCAAGTTCAGCGAGCATCTTACGGTTGAGGTTAATGCCTGCCTTCTTGAGACCGCACATCAATCTGGAGTAGTTGATGCCGTTTACTTTAGCCTGTGCGGAAATTCTGGTGATCCAGAGAGCACGGAAATCTCTCTTTTTCTGTTTACGGCCTGCGAAAGCATAGTTGCCGCTCTTCATAACGGCCTGTTTAGCCATCTTGAAGTGTTTGCTCTTTGCGCCCCAGTAACCTTTTGCGAGTTTGAGGACTTTATTTCTTCTCTTGCGCGTCATCATAGCGCCTTTTACTCTTGCCATTTTCTGTTTCCTCCTATAATAGCCGTTTTAATTATTTGTTGGGGATAAGAGTCTTGATTGTGGACTCAAAGGATTTGCTGAGGTAAGCATTGCAACGAAGCTGTCTTTTACGCTTAGGTGTTTTGATACCGAGCTTATGACGGCGGTTCGAGGAGTTCATTTTTACTTTACCGGTTTTTGTGATAGAAAATCTTTTTGCTGTAGCCTTATGAGACTTAATTTTTGCCATGATGTTTTCTTCCTTTCAAAATATTTCCGTCCCGCACAGTTTTTTACTGCTTGACGGGAGCCAAGAACAATGTCAGATTACGTCCTTCCAGAACGGGTTTTTTATCAATTTGGGCATATTCGGATGCCGCTTCCGCGAATTTCATCACGATATCCATACCGAGTTCCGTGTGGCGCATTTCGCGGCCTTTGAATCTAACGCAAACTTTAACTTTGTTGCCATCCTTCAAAAAACGGAATGCATGGTTGAGCTTAGTCTGAAAGTCGTGTTCTCCAATGTTGCAGGAAAGCTGAATTTCCTTTACCTCAACAACCTGCTGTTTTTTCTTCGCTTCTTTTTCGCGTTTTTCCTGCTCAAAGCGGAATTTTCCGTAGTCCATAATACGGCACACCGGGGGTTCTGCCTTCGGTGCGATCATGACAAGGTCAAGACCCTTGTCAATGGAAAGGTTTTGTGCTTCGTCAATCGGTACGATTCCGAGCTGCTCGCCGTCTTCTCCGACAAGTCTTACCTGCGCTACGGTGATCTCCTCATTGATCAAATGTTCCTGTTTGCTGATATGCGGCACCTCCAAAAATAAAATAAGCGGAAAATCAAACGATTCTCCGCATAAATATCCCAAGGAATAGGACCCAAAACGCCCTTATCGATATCTATTAACCCGCGCGCCTTTGCACGTCAAGGTGAGAACGGAGATCGTTCTTCTTTGTTTTACCGATTTAGTATACCACATATTTTTGAATATGTCAAGTGTTTTTTCTCTTTTTATCTGTTTTTCTCACAAATTTTTTATTTTTATATCTTCACAGAAGGAAAGCTTTTGGGGATTCATGGAAAAACTTTTTCCTTCCAGATAATCGAGGATCGTGCTTTCATCCTTTTCAAAGCGTACCTTATAGGAACAAAGCGCTTGGCGGAACACGCCTGATTTTCTGTCGGCGCTGTTTTCCGCATATTTTCCGTCACCCACCAAGGGATGTCCTATGCTTGCCATATGCGCACGAATCTGATGCGTTCTGCCCGTAACCAATTCCACTTCCAGAACGGCTTCTTCACCCGTAATACCTACCACGCGGTACTTGGTAACGATTTTTTTATAATCATCCCTGTATTTTGCGTTTTTGGGAATGCTTTTAAAAATTTCCACCTTGTTTGCATCGGCATCCTTTTTCAGATAGCCTTCCAACGTTGCTTCACTGTTTTTCGGAATACCGTGAACACGGCAAAGATAGAATTTGGAAATCGTACGTTTTTTGATTTTTTCGTTCATCACGCGAAGCGTTTCCGCATTTTTTGCCGCCAAAACCAAGCCTCTCGTATTTCTGTCTATGCGGTTACAAAGCGCAGGCGCAAAAGACTGCTCGTCCTCGGGTAAATATTCGCCCTTTTGCCAAAGATACGCTTTGACGTGTTCGATCAAAGTATTTTTTTCGCCTTCTTTATCCGCATGGGAAAGCATACCGACGGGTTTATCGCAAATCAACAGATTTTCATCCTCATAGATCACGTCAAAGGACGGTTTGATATTCATAAAAAGCTGATCGGACTGCTCTTTTTCCAAAAATTCGGGCGGCAAAAAAAGCTCCACGGTATCTCCCTCTTCAAGCATTTGACCAATCTCCGCGCGTTTGCGGTTAACCTTGATCTTTTTTGTCCGAATGAATTTATACATCATGGATTTCGGCAGATTCCGAAAGGTCTTCGTTAAAAATTTATCGAGTCTTTGTCCGGCATCGTTTGTGCCAACCGTTAATTTTTCCATTCTTTTATCCTTCTTCCGTCTGTTCGGCAATGAGATGCTTTCCGTCGTAATCCTTCAGTTTCACGGAGAAAATCTTTCCTTGCAGATCTTCATCCGTTTTCATGATGACTTCCAGCATATCCTCTGCATGTCCGTAAAAATATTCGCCCATACGGGATTCAAACAAAACGCTTCGTGTTTCACCGAGTGCGCGGCGGTATCTTTTTTCGGCAAGTTTCTTTCCAAGCTCGCCCAAGCGGTGCGCGCGCTCCTTTTTCACTGCCTCGGGGATCTGATTACTCATCGTTGCGGCAGGCGTTCCCTCTCTCGGAGAAAACGGGAAAATATGCATATGCAGAAAATCGATTTTTTCGGCAATGTCCACGGTGTCCAGAAAATCTTCCTCCGTCTCACCGGGAAAACCGACGATAATATCGCAAGTGAACGTTACCCCCGGCATAACGGATTTCATATATTCCACGTTCCGCAAAACCTGCTCCCGGTTATATTTCCGTTTCATTGCCGCCAAAATGCGGTTGCTTCCGCTTTGCAAAGAAAGATGGAAGCTCGGCATAATCCCTTTGGTGCTTGCAAGCTCATCGCAGAACGCTTTCGTCATAACGGAGGGTTCCAGCGAACCTGCGCGCACACGTTCAATACCGTCAACCGCCGTTGCCTGTACCATAAGGCGTGAAAGCGGATAACCGCCGATATCTCTTCCGTAAGAAGCGGCTTCGATTCCCGTCAGAACAACTTCCCTGCAACCGTCCTTTGCAATCGCGGCAACCTCCGCAAGAACCGCCTCGGGCGCGCGGGACACCACGTTGCCTCTCGCCTTTTTGATGATACAATACGTACAGTGGTTATCACATCCGTCTTCGATTTTAATATAACAGCGGTCGCGGTAAGCTTTGTTTACCGTCATCAATTCCAATTCTGCCGTTTCCACATCCAGAATTCTGCAATCTGCATTCTTTTCTTTCTTTCCCGAACGAACGAGTTTCGCCGCAAATTCCGAAACGGAAAGTTTATTTCGATTACCGCAAACATAATCCACACCGGGGATTTTGGCAACTGTCTGCGCCTTGATTTGTGAAAAACAACCCATAACGAGAATATAGGCGTTCGGATTCGCGGCAGATGCACGGCGGATGATCTGTTTGGACTTTCGTTCGGATTCCGCCGTTACCGCGCAGGTATTGATAATATATACGTCGCAAGCCTCCGTGAAAGGAAGCACGTCAAAACCAAGACTTTTCAGTTCTTCCTCAACCGCATCGGATTCATACTGATTGACTCTGCAACCCAGCGTATACACGGCGGCTCGCGGATTTCTCTTTTCAAATTCCATCATTTTATTTCTCTTTTCCTTGAAAATCAAATAGATATTTATATTATTATATCATGAAATTTCAGTAGATGCAAGAAATATTTTTTATATAATTCCTATTTATAAAGCATAAAAATGATAAAAACTCGACAAACAAAAGTCCTTCGAATTTCTATCATTTTTAAGATTCTCTAAATTATATGAACAGAAAAAACTTAATTGGCAGCAAATCAAAGTTATCCTCCGTTCATTTCGCTGTTTTTATATGCTAATCGCATTCAATATCCCAAACCGTCCAATGGTTCCATAAATTCAATAACCGCTTTACTTAGAATGGTTTCTGCACCAACATCTGTTGTTGTATAGATATATCTTTTACCGGTCCATGCAACCCAGCCCCCATCTGTCGTTTGCCGACAATAAATAGTCTTTGTTCCATTACCACCAAAAACTGCTTTGCTCGCGGTTTCGCCAACACATTCGAATTGCGCATAAATATTTTCGCCTTGAACATATCCTTGTTGATATGTAACCTTGTCCTTTTTTTCATCTTTTGTCCCATTTTTTGAAACAAAAAGCGGAATCACACAACAAAGAACCAGAAAAGAAAGTAAAGAAATACTTATTATCTTTTTCATTGTGAATCATCCTCTAAGCATACATTTAAATCAGTTTGGCAATAGGGGCAAATCTCCCATTCTTCTTCCATTTTCTTTCCGCATTCAGGGCACTTCTTTGGTTCTTTTTGATGGTTTTCTTTTTGTTTGGCGGCAAGTTCTTTAGCTCTAAATATAGGAGCTATAATAATTATGCAAAAAATGCCTAAAGCTGCCAACACAATGCCAAAAATTTTACTTTTTTCCTCATCGCTTGTAAAATAAAGAATTGCTCCCACAAGCGTTAATATAAAAGAAAAAAGTTCTGTCATTTTACTTTCACTCATAATAATATCTCCAATCTATCAATATTAAAATACCACATTATTAATTATCATAAAACGAATTACTGATATGACCTCTGGGAATACGCCATTTTCCGTTTTCTTTAATAATCAGAAAACCATCAGGATAATAAAAATTTTTTGTACCTTTATCGCCTTTCACGATGAAATCAATATCCAAAACATAAGCATCAGTAATTGAAAACTCATCTCTCTCATAAACATAATAAGCATACCAATCATAAATATTATCTTCAAGATCTTCTAATTGCTCCCTTGTTGCTCTGCGCTCATTGGTTATTTCATAAGTGATTTTGATATTAGAACCACAGCCCCAATCATCTATCTCATTCTCAATACTATCCTGAATACTTTCAAAAGCACTGTTGCTCCAAGCTTCATTGGTATAGTCAATCCAATATTGAGTGACAACAGAAGAATACATTAAATCAGCATCGTTTTTTTCGTGTGCCTTATAATAATTATCTAAGGTCTTTTTATATCCACCACCGCCAAACAATGACACAACCAGTACCCCTATCAAAACCATACTGGCAATAGATAACACAATCTTTTTTGCGTTTACTTTGACTGGGATTTGCAAATCATTGTTTGAGTTTTTTTCTTCATAGTTATGACAAGATAGAGCGTTATCCTCAACTTGTGTGTCACATTTTTCGCAAAACATATTTTCATCTCCTAATCCTTATGGGAACATCTAAAAATTGGTTCCCGATATTAAGTTTTACAATTAATCATTATTTCCAACCAACTCATTGATGTATTTCAATAACTACACCATTTCTGTTAGTGTTAAGACAGTTGATTTCCACAAACAAAAATCACGCCTTAAATCTTCATTGTTAAATTGTCACTCTTCAAAAGTCCACAATTAGTATACTATAGTATTTTTGAAAAGTCAATAGGCTGGCATAAAATTTAATATACAAAAATATATTAAAACTTGACCGCAAGGAGGATATTATATGATTTTGAGTGAAAATATTAAAAAATTACGTATGGCTTTGGGCATCAGCCAAGTAGAACTTGCAAAAAAATTAGGAGTTACCAAACAATGTATTTCCAATTGGGAAAACGATAATATTCAACCATCCATAGAGATGTTGATTAAAATCGCAAAATATTTTGCTGTGCCCGTAGATGAATTATTAGGATTAAAGCCAATCAAAACGATTTCAGTGGATGGCATTGACGACGAAACAATAGCACATCTTCGAGCCTTGGTAAGTGCTCTTACAAATAAAAATGTCTAATTAACAAAAAATTTAAGCAAGCGTAGAAGATTTTCCTTTTACGCTTGCTTATTTTTCAATAATCAAATGAAGTTTTTAAGATTTCACATATTCCCCCATCAAAAACCATGCAAAAAGTTTTGGGAAAAGCGTAAAAAACGTAATTTTTTCCACGCCGTGTTCCGCAAGAATATCCGCGGTTCCGATTTCTTTTCCATCCACAAGATATGTAACCGTACCGATCTTTTCTCCCTTGGCAATGGGCGCTTCCAATTTTTCGGGAATATCCACGCGCATTTCCACATTGGAAATCTTCGTTTTTTCCAACGTTGCGGAAAATTCCTCCTTAACGGAAGTAAGCGTATTGCCAACGCCTCCCGTTATACGGATTTCGGACATATTCTGCGCAGGGGAACGGTAACAACCGTAATTGGCAAAACCAAAATCCAGAAGAGATGCCGCCAAAGCGTTACGCGTATCTCTCGTAGGCGAACCCATAACCACCGCAATCAAAGAAAGTCCGTCCCTTTCGGCAGTGGCGGAAATACAAAATTTCGCCTTAGAAGTGGAACCCGTTTTCAAACCCGTTGCGCCTTTATAAAAACGAATCAGGCGATTTGTATTGGAAAGTCCGAACGTGCCGTTTCGAATGGTATCCATCCAGATGGTCGTATAATCAAAAACCTTTTCGTGGCGGATCAATTCTCTTGACATAATGGCAATATCTCTTGCACTGGTAAGATGGTTTTCCGTCGTATCGTCAAGACCGTTGGTATTTTCAAAATGCGTATTTTTCATACCGAGTTCTGCCGCACGTTCATTCATGCGAGAAACAAACGCTTCTTCGCTTCCGCAGATTGCTTCGGCAAGCGCAACCGCCGCATCGTTTGCGGAAGAAACGATCAAGCCTTTCAAAAGATCGTTTACCGTCATTTCTTCTCCCGGCGCAAGATAAATCTGGGAACCGCCCATCTCCGCCGCCGTTTCGCTGACACGAATCACATCCGTAACATTCAGTATTCCGCTGTCGATGGCTTCAAAAACAAGAAGCATGGTCATCACTTTGGTTACGGAGGCGGGAGGCAAAGCCGCATCCGCATTATGCTCATATAAAACCGCACCCGTTTTTGCATCCATCAGAATACAGGAAAGCGCATTCGGTTCTCCGGGATAAACGGGAGTAGCCGTTTTCACCGCCGCTTCAGCTTTTGCTGTCAGGCAAGAAGCAATACACAAAGAAATCGCAAGAATAAAAATCAGAATTCTTTTTTTCATCATCGTATTTTTCCTTTCTCAATCATGGTTACTTATATGTATGAATCAGAAAGAAAAAATATGCCCTCCCGTTCGGGAAGGCATAATTCGGATGATTTCAATTTCATTAAGCAACGGTGTAAGGTGTCAAATCTTTGAGGAGTTTTTCACTTGTTTCGCCGTATGCAGTCAAAGTAATGGGATTCATGAGGTCAAGGCTGAAAATACCCATGATCGACTTTGCATCAACAACATATCTGCCGCTGGAAAGATCGATTTCACCTTCGAACTGACGTACAAGTTCAACAAAGTTGCGTACATCCTCGATAGAGCTCAGACGGATTTTAACTTCGGTTTTCATATCGCATTTCTCCTTTCAAAAATTTAAGCTTATAAAAGCTTTTTCAATATTATGATACCAAATTTTCCTTAAAATGTCAATAAGAGAACCCCATTTTTCCAAAAAATTTCATATGTCAAAAAATTCAGGCATTCAAAAGGAAAAGTGTCAAAGTATCATAAAAGGTATACAATCCCCAAAAAAAGCACAGAAAAATCCCGCAAGCGGATAAAAAGCAACGTTCTTTCACTGCAAAAAACAGCACCGAAAGACAAACACAAAGCAAAATGGAAAGCAAAAGCCCGAAAAAAAGCGCTCCCGCCTGATAAACGGCAACCGTTCGGGCATACGAAACAAAAATCGAACAAACAAAAAGAAGCGCCGTTTGCCGATGGCAATCCACCGCGCAGATTCGTTTGGAAAAAAGAAATACACCAAAGGAAAAACCGAAAACCGCATAAAAAAGACCTTCAAAAAATGTCCGCAAAAACAGCGGCGGCGTTCCTTTCGGAAAAAGGTAAAACAATTGATAATATCCGGTCTTCCCCGTTACGGCAACGAGAATTGCAAGCAAAAGACAAATTCCCGCCGTAATAAAAGACGGACCGTAAGGGATGCGAGAGAGTTCCGCTTCCATTCTTCTGCCAAACGTTTTGAAACACATCTTTTCTGCCTCCTCGGGACATTTTTATTTTCATCCTTATGAAAGACTTGAAAAATTTATGCTTTCGGCGTTCAAAAAATCGGCATGATCTGTCTGCCGGCAAAAGCGCACACCATCGTGCTTTTCAGCATATCAAAATCACAAACCAAAGAATGGGGTTTTTTCTCGGGGTCATCCTGTTTCATCGGAACGAAATAAATATTTTTTCTCGACATCAAAAGACCGATATTCTTGAGATTGGCTGAGAGCGCATCGTTTGTCGCAAGCGCAATTACCACGGGACGGTTACATCTGAGCTGCGCTTTGACTGCCATAGTAACGGGACTATCCGTAATTCCGGCGGCAAGCTTGGCAAGCGTATTACCCGTGCAGGGAGCAACGACAAGCATATCCAATGAAATTTCGGGGCCGAGCGGTTCCGCATCCACAATCGTATGGATTACAGGCTTTTTACAAATATCCTCCACGGACTTGACCGTATCTTTCGCTTTTCCGAAGCGGGTATCCGTTTCATAAACGCTTTCGTTCATAATAGGCAAAACAGCATTACCCTCCGCAGCAAGCGTGCGTAACACACCGACAGATTTTCCGACCGTACAAAAAGAACCGCAAAAACAATATCCTATCATAAAATATATAACCTTTCTTCAAAATAAAATCTCTTTTTCCCGTAAAATATTCAGAACGGTTTCTGCGACAGCATATCCTGCCGTTTCGGGAAAATGTTTTCCGGGAAGCCCCGAAGCCAAAATCGTGTGCACGCCCAAAGCTTCCGCTTCTTCAAAATCCACGCCGAAAGGCGCGGAAGCAAGCTCCATCAAAAGGGCATCTTTTTTTATGCGCACCAAAATATCCTTTTCAAAAATTTTTGCAGGAACGGTGTTGATGAGCAATCGGTATTCCTCCGCGCAATCTCCAAGCGCGGAAATAGGCTTCGCCGTATAACCAAGTATATGCGCCTCTCTTCTTGCTTGTTCCTTTCTGGCAAAAACCGTAACCTTTGCGCCAATGGCAGAAAAAAGCTTGGCAACGGCAAAAGCAACTTTTCCAAAACCAATCACGGCAACGGGCATTCCGCAAACAACGGCATTGCCATTCTGCAACGCCAGCATCAGCGCACCCTCTGCCGTCGGAACGGCATTCATCCGCGCAAAATCTTCCCGTTTTGCATAATCCGTCATTCTTTGCTCTTCCGCGCCAACAGTTCCGCCCGCAAAAATGAGCGTATTTTCTGCAATGGAATGTAACACATCCGAAATAAGAATTATCTCTTTGCTTTCGGGTGCAAAAAGCCGGATTCCATCCTTGCTCAACGGAACGGGGAGCAAAACCGCGTCTGCTTTTATTTTCTCGGACGGACAATATGTTTCTTCGTTTTTCAAGCCGAAAATCTTTGTTTCAAAGCCGTATTCCTTTAGTTTCTGCGCCACATAAAAGCTTCTACGGTCGCCGCCAATCACGGCAAATGTAAATGTACTCATTCTGAAATCTCCTATCTTAAATTCACACAAACAAGACAGTATATGCCCGAAAAACGAAAAAATACACATCTTCACAGAAAATTTATAATCCGTTTGCCGGATAAAATGAATATGCACCTCAAAAGCCAACCGCTTTCGAGATGCATATAATACTGCATTTTCAAATGAATAAGAAATTCACTAAAAAGTTTTCGATTTTTTCATAACAATCATTAATAAACAAGCTCAATGGGTTTAAATTTCTCGATTTTGCCGTCTTCTCCCATGGTGCCGATTTGCATGCCGCTGGAAGTACAAACAACGTATCCATCTGCCTCCACGGAGTATTCGCTGCCCTCTAAGATAATTTGGTTTCCGCAAATGACAGCTTCACGGGAGTTGAATTCAAAGTTCGGATTATCATATATAAGCGTACATTCCGTTCCGTCATGTTTCACGCGGTAAAGTTTTCCTTCGTTATATTTAGATATAGGTTGCACTCCCCAATGCGTTTCCCTTTCACCCAAAAGCACTTTTTTATATTGATAAAAGTATATATAAGTTTCATCTACAGAAGCGACAATACATTGATTGGCTTCTTCAAGTCCCAGCATTTCATTGGTTATGATTTTCGTTTCGCCTGTTTTCATATTGTAGGATTCAAGTCCAAGGTATTTTTTTGTTTTGGAATCAATTCGCTCGTATGCACAATCAAAAAATACGCTTCCGTAAAACTGATTCGTTGTCGGCTGTGCTTCGATGGGTGTCATCTCTTTTAAGTCTAAATCGGCTTTGATCCAAGTTCTGAGTTTGGCATCCCGTCCGTAGATTTTACCGTTATAGAAGAAATGTGGCGAGATGCTGTTTCCTGACCTTTCGGTCAAATCTTCCATTTCTTTTGTTTCGGTATTGAAACGAAGCGTACGCGGATTTCCGTTCTCATCCGCATCCACAGGGATATAAATATATTTATCATATACACGGAAATTCGGAGACCAGTATAAGGAATATTCATTAAATTCGTCAACTGTAAAAGAATTCTTACCGTATTCGGTTTTTACATCGCTTCCGTCAAAAGCAAAAGAAAAAATTTGTCCACGTTGATTAGCAGTATAAAAACGGTCGTGGATAAAAAACATATTTCTGAATTCAAAAACGGAAAGGTGTTCCAAATCCATTAGGTTGGCAAGACATTTTCCGCCGGAATGATCACAAAGCGGGTCAAAACAGTAAACGTAGGCTTTGCCGTCCACTTTGCTGTAATAAAACGTGTATTGTTCTCCCTCAGGAACCGTGTATTCAAAAAGAATACGCGAAGGCATATCTATAAAGTCGCTGACACCATTTTTAATAATAATGTCTTGCGGTAAGCCATCTTCCGGTTTTTCTTGGTTTTGCGAACTTCCAGTTGTGGTTTCATTCGGCGGTGTTTGGTTGCATGATGTTATGAACAACATCATACACACGAGTAATAGAGAAAAAATTTTTTTCATAGGCAGATTCCTTTCTGAATTTCAAACTTTTTGAAAATTTATCAATAAACAAACTCAAGCATTTCAAGTTTTTCGAATTTACCGTCTTCTCCCATGGTGCCGACCAGCATACCGCCAAAAGTATAAAAAAGGTAGCCATCTGCTCCTGTAGCGTATTCTTGGCCTTGGAAGATGAGCTTGTTTCCGCAAACAACAGCATCTAAGGATTTAAATTCAAAATTGGGGTTATCGTATATGAGCGTACACTCCGTTCCGTCATGCTTCATGCGGTAAAGTTTTCCTGTTTCATTTGAATAGACCTTGTTTATTCTTCCGTTTGCCGCGGGAGGACGAGTTCCTATCAAAATCTGTTCTTCTCTGTTTTGTGTAAAGTATATGTAATTTTCATCCACACAAAGGATAGAATACCTATAATTATCTTCCAATCCAAGCATTTCATTCGTAAAAAGCTTGGTTTCACCCGTTTTCATATCATAGGATTCCAGTCCGAGATAATTTTTTGTTTTGGAATCAATTCGCTCGAATTTACTGTTCCAAAACAAATTTCCGTAAAACTGGTTGGACAGCTTCGGCTCTTCAATAGCTTCCATATTTTTCATTTCCAAATCTGCTTTATACCAACCATACCCACTTTGACCCCGTACCCCTCCGTAGATTTCTCCGTTATAAAAGAAAACAGGATGCATAAAGTTTCCCGTTTTTTCGGTCAGGTTTTCCATTTCTTTTGTTTCGGTGTTAAATCGCAGAAGGTTATATTTTTCATTTTCATCCGCATTTGTAGGAATATAAATATATTTATCATATGCGAGATAGTTTTGTGACCAAAGATAATAATTAAATTCCCCGTATACGTATTCTTCTTCGCCGTATTCGATTCTGATATCGCTTCCGTCAAACGCCATGGAATAGATTTGACCATAAGTTGTAACGACATAAAATCGATTGTTGATAAAGAACGTACACCGCAATTCAAACTCAAGAATATTTTTATTATCATCCGGATTGGCAAGACATTTTCCACCAGAATGATCGCAAAGCGGATCAAAGCAGTAAACGTAGGCTTTGCCGTCTGCTTTGCTGTAATAATAAACCGTCCCGTGATTGATTTGAAAGACGATTCTGGAAGGCAAATCCATGAAGTAGCTTTGTCCGTTTCGAATAATGGTATCTTGCAATTCGGAATTTTGTGGTTGGTCTTGGTTTTGGAGATTACCCGTTGTTGTTTCATTCGGAGGTGTTTGGTTGCAGGCTGTCAAAAACAGCATCATGCACGCGAGTAATAAGGAAAATAATTTTTTCATAGGCTGTTTTCCTTTCCGGATTTCAAAATTTTTATAATAGATGTGTTCGATAACCTGAATTTGACGAAGAATAGAAAGACAAATAGGGATTCAGTTTAAAGGCTCCCACTCTGGGGCGAAGTCGTCAAGCTTCCGGATTTCGTATGTTTTTGTCAGCGTACAGAGTAAAGTCATGCACTGTCATTCTGGAGGGCAAGGCTTTGCCCGATAGAATCCCATCGCAAATCTCAACTAACTTTTGAAAGAATCTTATCTTTTGCTATGAGATTCTATCGTTCACTCCGTTCACTCCAGAATGACAGTGCA
>SVRL01000004.1 GCA_015064845.1 Oscillospiraceae bacterium
TAATTCGTTTATTTGTTGTTGTTCAATTTTCAAGGACCGTTGTTTTTTGCGCCCTTCCGTCGAGCGCTCATGTAGTATATCATATATGTTTTCATTTGTCAATACTTTTTTGCAAAATTTTTCAAAATTTTTTAAACTTTTTTTGATCTCTTTTTTCAAAGCCAAAAATATACTATATCTTGTGTTTTTTAATCAAATACATACCATATGCAACGTTTCTTTTTCCCGTTTTTTTGTTTTTTCTTTCCCAAAAAAAGAAGTTTTTCGAAAAATTTCCGAAAAACTTCTTAATTTTATTTGAAAAATTCTTTTTCAGATCAAATCACTCAAATGCAAAAACTCTTCTTTTCTTTGTATTTCTTGTAAGCGCAATGAAAAATTTTTTCCTATATCCGGGGAATCCAGCATTTCTTTCAATCCCCAATATACACCGTCTTCGGAGATTTCCTTGATTTTTCCCAATCTTCCTCCCTCAAGCTGTTCGCAAGCAGAAGTATAATCGGTAACAAGAATCGGTTTACATAAAACCTTGGCTTCTTCCACCGCAATCGGTTTTCCTTCATGACGGGATGGCTGCATATAAATATCCGCTCCTTTAATATAAGGATAAGGATTTTTTCGAATTCCTAAGATACTTACCGCATTTTCCGCTCCGCACATACGAATCTTTTCTGCAAGCATCGCCTCATCCTCGGCACTTCCCTTGCCTATAATATACCATTTGATCGGATACCCTTCGGAAATAAGCCTTGCAATCGCAGGAACGGCAAGATCATATCCTTTCTGTTCGCAAATTCTTCCGATAGAAAGGATTCTGATTCCCGAAAAATCATCTTCAAAATTCGCACTTTCTTCGGCGTCTCGCAGAATCTCCTCGGAGTCTATCACGTTTTCTACCGTTATAACCTTATCCACCACAGACGGTAATGCTTTTTTTAGGGAGTTTTCGATTTCGCCCGAAACCGTAATCACTTTGTCGCAGGCACGGAAATACATTTCATAAAGTGTGTCTTCTCTGGGCGGTTTTCCATAATCAAAATGCAACCATGCAATCTTTTTCTCGGCTTGCACCTTATCGATCATATAAAACATCGTTCTGTCACCCCAATACGCAAGCGCAATATCATATTCTTTTTCCACGCGCGGCATCGTTTTCATCATTTCCAACCATATTCTGTGCGCGGCAAAAGCTTTCTGCTCTGCTTTTCGGGAAGTCAAACGCCTTAATATATAAGGTAATAAAGAAACGATCCGCAAAGGATTCTTCGAAAGAAAATTTTTCCCGATCATCCGAAACGCATTTTTGCGGTCAAGAAGAAATATCTCCCCCATTTCTCCCATTTCCAAAACATGAATTTCTTTGGGAATTCTCTCAAGAAAATCCCCCTCTTTTTTTGCAAGAAGTAAATCCACATCATAACGGCTGTAATCAATTGCATGAGAAGCAAAAGAAAGAAACGATTTTTCGCTTCCTGCCGCCGCCATCGTAATTCCTATGACCAAAACCTTTTTTTTCATACCGTTCTCCTTTTCTTTCGAATCCATCTGATTATTATTATAAGACAACTCACGCATCAAGTAAACCCCAAAGATTCATTTTTATTCTTTTCCCCATAAAAATAAATCCAATTTCCATAAACCTTATGGTCAAAAGCAAAAATTTTTAGTTAATTTTTATTGCTATTTCAAGTGCAATGCGTTATAATAAATAGTAAGATAACAACTGAAAGGAAGGTCTTTTATTATGGCAGATTTTTTCGGTGCCATTGCGGCAGGAGAGATTGGTTCCAAACGTCTCCCCTTGATTTTCCCCGAACCGACCCCAAAAAACGGAGTAAAATTTTCTCTCAAAGAAGCAGTCGGACAACCCCCTCTGTCTGTTTACAAAAAACCAAGTTCACGCGCAGATTTGGATGCGCAGATTGAAACACTCCGAGAATACTATGCTCCCTTTATGCAAAAACTTGCTCCCAAGCCGAAAACTATGCGCACAAGCATTCTTCTGAAAGAATTTCAAATGCGCGAACAAACAGAAAACGATCTTTCGGACTTTTCCCGCGTATTATCGGGTGAAGGAGAATGGAAAAATATTACGGTTCCTCATTATTTCGGTCCGACGGGAAATACAGTCAGTTATTACCGAACAACGTTCTTTCTGAAAAAACCTGCGCAAGATAAATCCGTCTTTCTTCACTTTGACGGCGTGGACTATATTGCCGAAGTATTTTTGAACGGATCTTTTCTCGGTTCTCATGAAGGATTTTTCAGCGCGTTTGAATTCGATTGTACGCCTTATCTGCACGACGGAGAAAATATTTTGCTCGTCATCGTTCGGAATGACTACGTTTACGGCGGAAACCAAGGGCCCACCTCTGATGCCTGCCGTTTGGAGGGCGATAAAATGTATGCCGCCACCGGTTACGGTTATGATGACAGCGAAACGGGATGGCATCACTGTCCGCCGGGTTCAGGTATTTGCGAAAGCATTTCCGTGGAAATCCGCGAGCGCGCCTATATTTCCGATCTTTATGTCCGTCCCATGCAGGAAACTTCCGAATTTGAAGTCTGGTGCGAGGTTTATAACTGTGATTATCTCACACTCCCGGACGTTCGTCTTTCTTATTTTGTTTACGGACGTAATTTCGAAGAAATCGTTCTGGAAAACTTCCTCTATGAACCGATTACCTTTTCCAATGCCGATCGCGGTGATATGGTTTCCGTTGCTGATCTGGCGGACGATTCCAAGAAAAAAGACATCGTAAAACTCGCTTTCCATAAAGGAGCGAATTTGATCAAGCTTCGCTTTCCTATGCCCTCACCCCGTCTTTGGTCTCCAAACACCCCCTATCTTTACGAAGCGCAGGTTTCTCTTTCCGTTGACGGAATACTGAAAGATACTGCCGTTTGCTCTTTCGGAATGAGAAGCTTCACTCAGGATTTGACTTCCGAGAAAAAAGGAATGTTTTATCTCAACGGAGAATCCATTCGTTTACGCGGCGCAAACACCATGGGATTTGAGCAGCAGGACGTTTTGCGCGGAGATTTCGATATGCTTCTTTACGATATGCTGATGGCAAAAGCCTGCAACATGAACTTCCTTCGTTTAACGCAAAGACCCGTACAAAAAGAAATTTACGCACTTTGTGACGAAATCGGTCTCATGCTGCAAACCGACCTTCCGCTCTTTACAGTCATGCGCCGAACAAAATTTGCGGAAGGTATACGCCAATCGGAAGAAATGGAAAAACGTATCCGTTCCCATCCGTCAAGCATTCTGATCTCCTACATGAATGAGCCGATGGCAAACGGCGGAAACCGTCCGCACAGACATCTTGTACGCAACGAGATGGAAGCATTCTTTGCCGCTTGCGATACGGCAGTCCGCCTACTCAACCCCGACCGTGTCATCAAACATATCGACGGCGACTATGATCCGCCGGACAACACACTCCCCGATAACCATTGCTATTGCACGTGGTATAACGGTCACGGCATTGATATGGGCAAGCTTCACCGCGGCTATTGGCTCGGTGTCAAGGAAGGCTGGTATTACGGTTGCGGAGAATTCGGCGCGGAAGGTCTGGATCCTGTTTCTCTCATGCGCGCCAGATATCCGAAAGAATGGCTTCCCTCCACAGCCGAAGAAGAAAAAGTTTGGACTCCTGCGCAAATCAAGGATTCTCAAAGCGGGAACATGCACTTTTTCTATTACGATACGCAGGACAATCTGGAAGACTGGGTAAAAGAAAGCCATCGCCACCAAAGCTTCGGAACAAAACTTCAAACGGAAGCCTTCCGCCGAGATCCGAACATGGTAACCATCGCCATCCATCTTTTCATCGATGCATGGCCCTCCGGCTGGATGAAAACCATCGTGGATTGCGAACGCAATCCCAAACCCGCTTTCTTTGCATATCAGGATGCGCTTACTCCCTTGATGATCAATATTCGTGCAGACAGAAAAACATATTTTTCGGGAGAAACCGTTTCGACCGAGCTTTTCATCTGTAATGATACGCATGCGATAGCAAACGGACACACCATTCGTCTGGAATTGCTCTGCCAAGACGGCACCCCTTCTCTTTACGGAGAATATGAAGCGAAATTCGGAGAAAACAGCGCCTTTATGCAAGGGGAAATTACATTTACCGCGCCACACACAGAGAGCCGCGAAGTCTATACCTTGCGTGCAATTCTTCTCGACAAAGACCGCAACGTCCTGCATTATTGCGATGAGCCCTTGGAAATTTTCCGCGAAGAAGAACTCTTAACGCCCTCTGCCATCTCCGTTGATTCCTCAACGTGGGAATCTGAAAAAGAAACGCTGACCGAACAGGCGAAAAACGGAAAAACCGTTATCATAAACGGACTCCGACCGGGTGAATATACGATTGCGGACAAGAAGATCAAAGTAAAATCCTGCGGTATGCGTCCTTTACATTTCGTTTCCCGCAAAACGGGACACCCTCTTGTCAAAGGTTATACCCCTTACGATTTTCGTTTATGGTACAACGAAGCTGCCGATATGATTACGCCTCTCATCCGATTTACATTTACCGCCGAAGGAGCAATTCCGATTCTCACAAGCGGCAACAGCTTAAAAGGAAGCGCTTGGGGACAGCCCCTTTTCCCTGCGCTTGCCTGCGCGGAGATTCCCGTAGGGAAAGGCAGAATTATCGTCAATGAAGTGGACTTGGATTCCCATCTTGCGAACCCCGTTGCAAGAAATTTCCGCAACAGATTGGTAACATACAATGAAACATTTTGACATAGCAGTTATCGGAGCGGGACCCGCCGGCGCAAATTTCGCGCGCCTTGCGGATTCCGAAAGCCATAAAATTCTCGTGATCCATAACGAAGGATACGAAAAACCGTGCGGCGGCTTGCTTTCGCCGGATGCCGCTCGTGCGCTTGCCGCCTACGATCTGACACTTCCCGCAGAAATTCTTGCCTCTCCGCAAATTTTTGCCGTGCGTGTCATCGATTTGGAAAGCGGACTTTGCAAACGTTACCCCAGACATTATCTCAATATGAAAAGGAGTGCTTTTGATGCATGGCTTCGCTCCTTTATTCCGCCGCAAGTTACGGTTGTCCGAGGAAAGTGCGTGAAGATCACGGATAGCGAAAATGTCTTTTCGATTCGCCTCGCAAACGGAGAAATTTACACTGCCGATAAAATCGTCGGCGCAGACGGCGCTTCTTCTCTTGTGCGCAGAACCTTTTTCCCCGAATGCAAATGCCGCCGTTATACCGCTATACAGCAACAATTCCGCGCAAAAAACGGAAACGCCTTTTATTCCTGTATATATGACGCAAAGACTTCTCCCGCCTGCTCATGGATTCTTTTCAAAGATTCCGTCATGACGTTCGGAGGCGCATTTTCTCCCGCGCACAGCAGAAAATCCTTCGAAGAACAAAAACAAAGATTGATTGGAAAGGGTATCGTTTGCGCCGAAGATTTCAGCAATCCGATTAAAACGGAAGCTTGCGAAGTGCTCTGCCCTGCCCAAAAAGGATTTTGTATGGGAAACGACCGCATTTTTCTGATCGGTGAAGCCGCCGGATTTATCTCGCCGAGTTCTTTTGAGGGAATCAGCTATGCATTGCTTTCTGCGGAAGCGCTTGCGCAAGCGTTTGAAAGCGAAAAGCCAAAAGAAAAATACTTTTTGCTGACAGAAAAACTACGCTTGAAGCTTCGGATAAAAGCTATCAAATGCGATATCCTTTCTTCGCCATTTCTGCGAGAAGGAATCATGCGTTCGGGAATTACTGCCATCAAAAGCCGATCAACTCAATCGCTCAATCCCAAAAATGAAATTACCACCGAAAGGAATTTTTCATGAAACAAAAAACACAAAAAGTTCTCTCGGTCATCGTGCTTTCCATCTATTTTCTTATTCTTTATTTCATGCTCGATTATACGACGGACTATCCCCTTTGGGTTCTGCTCTCTGCCTTAGCTTCCATCGTTTTCATGATCGCCACGCATGAACTCGGACATTTGATTTTCGGATATCTGACGGGATACCGATTCATTTCGTACCGCATCTTCTCCCTTACCCTCGTAAAGGAAAACGGAAAATTTCGTTTTTGCCTTTCGTCCGTACCCGGCACATCGGGGCAGTGCTTAATGGCGCCTCCCGAAAAAAAGAACGGAAAATATCCTTTTGTGCTTTATAATCTCGGGGGCATTCTGTTTTGCGGAATCCTTTCCCTGATTCCTATCATCCTTTCCTTTTTTCTGTTGCCGAGCCACGAAGCGCTCGGAATGTGTCTTTTCATTTTCGGGTTCGTTTCTTTCGTTGCCAATCTTCTCAACGCCATTCCCACAAACGGAAAAAGCATGGTAAACGATGCCACCAATATCCGCATGGCGCTGAAAAGCAAAGCTGCGCGGGATGCGCTTTGGAATCAATTACAATATTGCGCTTTGCGTGCGCAAAATATCCGCACAGCCGATATGCCCGAAGAAATCTTCTTTCTGCCCGATGAAAAAGAACTCTCAAATATTCTGCTCGTTTGGCAAGCCATCGCGGATGTCGAACGGGAAGAAGACATCGGGAATTACGAAAAAGCAAGAGAATACGTTTATTTCGTTTTAGACCACGCGCCGTATATTTTTCCTCTTTATGAAGGAATTCTGCAATCGGAAGCCGTTTTTCTCGAAAGCCTGCTCGGATACGGTTCCGCACGCACGGACAACTTTTATGAAAAACTCCAAAAAATCAAACCGCTTCAAAATATGGTTTCTTTCCAAAGAGCCTCCTACGCATATTTTGCGCTTCAAAAAAAAGATTCGGAAAAAGCAAAAAAGGCAAAAGAAACAATGCAAAAGATCATGAAAAAAATACCTTATCCCGCAGAGTTGGCTTTTGAACGGAAACAATTGGAGCAGATAGAAAATCTTTTAACCAACCATTCTTGAAACAGCAAATATCCAACATTTTGTGGAAGCAACGCATTCCACAACCGAAAACGGAGGAATCTCTATGAAAATCATCATCATCGGCGGAGGCACCATCGGATCCGCCATCTGTTCCCAATTGGTTCAGGAAGGCCACGATCTTACCATTGTTGACACAGATCAGAATATTTTAAACGAAATCTCCAATATATGTGATACCATCGGACTTTTGGGGAATGGCGCTGACGTTTCCATCCTTCGGGAAGCCGGCGCAGAAAAAGCTGAGCTTTTAATTGCTCTAACCCAAAGCGATGAAATCAACATCCTTGCCTGCGCCGCCGCAAAAAAACTCGGCACCAATCACACGATCGCTCGTGTCAGAAACCCCGAATATTCCGAACTTATGCGCCTTTTACAAAATGAGATGCGCCTTTCTCTGACCATCAATCCGGATCTCGCGGTCGCCAAAGCCATTTACCGAATGTTTCGATTTCCCGCCGCGGCAAAAATCGATACGTTTTGTCACGGAACCGTTGAATTTGCGGAATTTCTGATCACCAAAGATTCTAAAATTTGCGGGTTGGAGCTTTCTTATATTCAGAAAATGTTCAGCCGTAATTTTCTCATTTGCGCCGTTTTGCGTGGAGATTACGTTTATATTCCTTCAGGAGATTTCTGCTTGCAGGAAAACGATACCGTTTGTCTTGTAGCTTCCGAAGAAGACCTGCCGCATTTGTTAAAATCCATCGGACTCCATAAAGATCCTGTCCGCAACGTGCTGATTGCCGGCGGAGGACGCACGACGTACTATCTGATGAGTATGCTCCGTCATACGAAAATCAAAACAAAAATCATCGAAAAAGACAAAAACCGCTGTCTTGAACTCGCAAAGCAATATTCCTGTCCCGTTATTTGTGATAACGGCACGAAACAGGATCTGCTTCTGGAAGAAGATCTGGAATACGTGGATGCATTTCTTGCTCTTTCCGATTCGGATGAAGAAAACGTCATCGTTTCCATGTATGCCAAAACCATTGCGCAAGGTAAAATCATTACCCGAATCAATTCCATGACTTATGCAGAAATTTTCAAGGAGATCGGTTTGGACGGTATTGTTTCTCCGCAGAACTCCACCGTCAGCGAGATCATTCGCTACGTGCGTTCTCTTGCAAATGCTTATCAGGATGAAACCTCGGAAATCGAATCTTTACATCGCTTTATGGATGATCGTCTGGAGGTATTGGAATTTTCCATTAAAAAGGAAATCGAAGGTCTTACCGACATTCCTTTGAGAATACTTCCCGCTAAAAAAGGCTTTCTGATTACCTGTATCGTCCGCAATAACCGCATCATCATTCCCTCGGGAGAAGATAGGCTTCTCACGGGAGACAAAGTAATCGTCGTTACACCTCAAGGACTTATGAAAGGACTCAAGGATATCTTGCACTGATTATGAATACACGAATGATTCGATACCTTCTCAGTATCACTTTATTGATCGAAGCGGGACTTATGTTACTTCCGCTTCTCGTCGCTTGGATTTACGGCGAAAGCACGACACCCTTTTTGCTTACGGTCATTATTCTTCTTTTGATTTCTCTGCCTGCCGTTTTTTTCAAGCCATATAATACGCGCATTTATGCCAAAGACGGCTTTGTATGCGTGGCAAGCGCATGGCTTCTCATGTCGCTCTTCGGCGCATTGCCCTTCGTTTTCAGCGGCGCGATTCCGAATTTCGTCAGCGCTTTTTTTGAAACCGCCTCCGGTTTGACCACCACGGGAGCCTCTATTCTGACAGAAATTGAAAGTCTCCCACGCGGCATTTTATTTTGGCGAAGCTTTACCCACTGGATCGGCGGTATGGGCGTTCTCGTTTTCATGCTCGCCATTCTGCCCTTGTCAGGCGGGCAGACTATGCATCTTATGCGTGCAGAGGTACCGGGACCCACAAAAGGAAAGCTTGTCCCGAAAATGAAAGATTCCGCCATGATTCTTTACGGCATTTATATTGCCCTTACTTTAATTCTTGCCGTAATTCTCCTGATTTGCGGTCAACCTTTGTATCATGCGCTCGTCAACGCCTTTGCAACAGCGGGAACGGGAGGATTTTCCGTTCTTAACAATTCGATTGCAGGATATAATAGTCCGATTGTCGAATGGGTTATCGCTATTTTTATGTTGCTGTTTGGTATAAACTTCAATCTGTATTATTTTATGCTGATCGGAAATTTCAAAGAAATCCGAAAAAGCGAAGAATTGCGCGTGTTCCTGGCTCTTGTTTTGATTTCAACTGCCGCCATTGTCATCAATACAGCCAAACTGTTTACCAATCTCGGAGATTGTATCCGAACGGCATTTTTCCAAGTTACTACCATCATCTCCACTGCAGGATTTGCTACAACTGATTTTGACCTGTGGCCTTCGCTTTCCAAAACGATCCTTGTTTTGCTAATGCTGACCGGTTCCTGCGCAGGTTCTACAGCAGGAGGCTTGAAGCTTTCGCGTGTCATATTGATTTTTAAAAATGCTATGCGTGAAATCCGCCATATCCTCCGTCCTCGCTCCGTTAACATCGTCCGTCTCGACGGTGTCCCCGTTCAGGAAGATATCGTCCGTTCGGCAATCGGGTATCTTGCGCTCTATGTCATTATGCTTATCTGTACCGTTTTTCTCATTTCCTTTGACGGTTACAGTTTAGAAACCAATCTCACGGCCGCTATCGCATGTTTGAACAATATCGGTCCCGGTTTGAAAGAGGTCGGACCTACGGGAAATTTTGCGGGATTTTCCATACTTTCACAATTTTTGCTTGCGCTTTCCATGATTCTCGGAAGATTGGAAATCATTCCTATGATCGTTTTGCTCTCTCCCGACACATGGAAAAAAATGTTCGGTCAAAAAGAATCCGCCAAAATCAGAAAACTGCAACGAATCCACAGAGCAGCTTCTCCTGTCCGAATCAACAAACGCAACAAAAAATAAAGTCCGCCACATATTTCGTATTTTTAAAAAGGAGATTTTCCCATGGGATGTATCAATGTAGAAATCCTGACAAACGGTAAAAAATTATCTTTCGAAACGGAATCAAACGGTTTATACCGCTTGAACTGTCTGTCAAATATCATTGAAACACAGGATAACATCAGTGAGATACTCGTTACCGAAGATTTGGTGATTCTAAGAACCGAGGACAGGGATTTCCGTAACGGCGCACTGCAAGCGCCCTGGATCAAAGACGACCGCAGAATCAACAACATCAATGCTTACGATTGGAACGGACGTCATTTATGGAATATCGGCGATATTGTCGGTGATATCAAAATGGCTTTTAACGGTTGTACGGTAACGTCAAACGCAAATTTGGTTGACACGGGAGAACTCGTTGCAGAAAACAGCCATTCAAAAAATCTTTTGATCTGCGTGGCAGGCGGTTATCGTTTTATCATCGATCCTGTCAAGAAAACAATCCTTTCCAAAACGAACGGAAAATGGTAATCCGAAATGCCCGACCTCCTCATAGGAAGTCGGGCATACTTGTTTACTCTTCGTTTTCAAAATCCGTCATGATTACGCGGTCGCAAACCGAGGGGGAATAAACAAATCTGTCAATATGGTTTTTGGTTTCGAAATATTCAAAACGGTAATCCGACGGCGCGGAACTGCTGTATGCGTCCACCAGAACCAATTTCACTTTCATTTTTTCGGGGATGATGTTTTTTATGTAAACAGCGGCGCGCTGTCCCGGAAAAACACCCTCTCGGTATTCCGCAAGTCCCGCAAGATTCGGTGTCAGCTCTACAAAAACGCCGTACGGTTCCACACTGCGCACAACACCTGCAATCGTCTGACCGATTTCAAATTTTGAAACGTTTTCTTCCCACGTTCCGAGCAATTCCTTGTGAGAAACGTAAATACGGGACGTTTCTCTGTCTATGCTTTTGATGACGGTTTTGATATACATTCCCGTATAAAAACGGTCTCTCGGATGAGAAATACGGGAAACCGAAATGCAATCAATGGAAAGAAGAGAGATCACACCGCAGCCGATATCAACGAAAGCGCCGAACGGCTCCAAATGCGTAACTTTCGCGTCCACCACATCGCCGGGAATTAAAGTCATCAGATAATTTTCAAGACAGGATTTTTGCGCTTCTCTTCTGGAAAGTACGGCAATCGTTTCTCCCCGCTCCGTTTCAAAACCAAGCACCTTAAAGGAAACCGTTTTTCCCACGCGGGTAATCACGGCAATATCTTTGATTTCTTCCCCCGAGGGATAATAAACCGCTTCCTCTCTCGGAATTTTTCCTTTCATGCATCCAAGATCAACGTAAAGTGAAAAGTCCGAATCGCAAAGCGTAACCTGCCCTTCCAATATTTTTCCCGTCGCCGCCGCTTTTTCCAGCGTGCTTTGCGAATAAAAGGATTCTCTTCCTTCCGTTCCAACATAAAATCCTTCGGGTTTATACATTTGTGTATTCATGAGTATCCTCCGCTTTTTTCAGTAAGATATGCTCCATTGTATGCAAAACCCCAAGGATTATGACAGCTTTTTTGTTGCAATCCAAAAGGAAATATGGTATAATATAAGCAACCACCAAGAGAAAGGAATTCAAGCCATGAACGATTTCACCATAAACAACGGAATCTTAAAAGCATATAAAGGAAATGATCCTCACGTTACCATTCCCGAAGGGGTTACCGCCATCGGCGCTTATGCCTTCAGCGGATCCAAATCACTCAAAAGCATTACTCTGCCTGACAGTTTAACCGTCATCGTCGGATCAGCATTCTTTTCCTGTGAATCCTTGCAAAGCATTACGATACCGGAAGGCGTAACAAGCATCGGCACCACAGCATTCTATGGATGCAAAGCTTTACAGAATATTACACTTCCAAACAGCCTGACCGCCATTGGCGATATGGCTTTTAATGGATGCTATAGCTTAAAAAGTATTCATATACCCAATTCCGTGACTTCTATTGGCGACAGAGCTTTCGGTGTCTGCATAAATTTGGAAAATGTTACTCTGCCGTCCTCACTTCTCTATATCGGGAATTATATGTTTTACGAATGCTCAAAATTACAAAGCATTGACATTCCCGAAAGTGTGAATTACATCGGTCCCTCTGCATTCAAAGGTTGCTCCGCTTTGAAAAGCCTGCATATTCCCGAGGGAGTTACCTTCATCGGTGGGGAAGCATTCTCGGGTTGTAACGGTTTGCAAAGCCTTCGCATTCCAAACGGAGTAAAAGAAATCACTGAATGCTCGCTGAACTGCCCGAACCTGAAAGAACTTGATATTCCTGCACATCTTCAGATCAAAGCCAAAACGTTCGGCAACGCCTTGCCCGTTGGATTGATTCCGCAAATCGAAACATTATATCCTCAGATGGCTGACGGCGTAATCAAGCAATACGTTCTGCAAAAAGACGTTTGGGAACAATTATCCCTTGAATTGCAGACGGAAATTTTTCTTTCAAAACAAGCGAAAACGCTGTCGCCCGTATATGGAACCATCATGAATGAAGAACAAACGGAATTCATCGGCAAAAAGCTTTTGGAAAAAGCCGAAGAAAAGCTTTCCGTCAAGGAATGTAATACCATCGCTTCCTTTATGACCGTTCTTTGCCCCCGAGCCTCCGTTTCTCTCCTGCAATCCCTCTATCATATTCTGGAATCGCAGAAAAACGGAGCAAAAGCCTTGAAATCCCTCACAGAAGACCCTATTTTGATGGAAAAAATCGATCAAAAAACGGCAATCAATGAAAATATTCCCGAACCCGAAAAGAAAGCGATTTCTTTTTTGAAAGGAAAATCCATTTCTTCTAAAAATGCGGAAGACATCTTCAAAAAATATTACGGTCTTACCCCCTCCGATCTGCCCGCCATCCAATATAAAGACGGTTCCGATGTACCTTTCATCGTGACATTCTGCCTCTTGACCGCGCACGAAACGCTGAAAGAATATTCTTCCGGCAGTAAGCCCGAAGTCGTTTCCGCTTATCAAAAATCGGGAATTTCTCCCGAGGCTGAAGAAATCGTTACGTTCCTTGATGACAAAAGCTTTCAGGAAGCGCTTCTTGCTCTTTCTCAAAAAAATCTCGGCATTTCGGGACATACCAAAAAAATGTTTCTTGCTTATCCGATCTGCCGTTACGCAAGCGAAGAGCTTATGCATGATCTGACCAAGCACGCACCCTCGTGGAGCTCTTCCGTTTCAGGAATTGACGCACCTCCTCTGCGCACGTTCCGAAAAGCGAACGCTTACAGCGAAACCCGCTCCGCCATGCTCTTTGCCGACCGCTATCACGAGCTGAATATTTACGCAGGGCTTCGCGGTATGGACGAAGATATTTTGCGCGACAGATATCTTTCTGACGTTGGCCTGCGTGAGGACGGAACCAAGCGTTATGATCTCGGCAATCAGACCGTTACCGCCGTTTTGCAGAATGATTTCAGCTTTACCGTCCTCCTTGAAAACGGCAAAACCGCAAAATCTCTTCCCAAAAAAGGCGCAGATACGGAAAAATACGCCTCGGCAAGCACAGATTTTACCGAAATGAAAAAAAGTGTCAAAAAGATTCTGAAAAACAGAAAAGATATTCTTTTCTCGGAATTTCTCAGCGGTAAAACCCGCTCGGCAGAATCATGGCTGGAATCTTACACAAAAAATCCCCTGCTCCGCTCGGTTGCAAGCATTCTCGTGTGGGAACAGGAGAAAAACACGTTTATTCTGAGTGAAAACGGTGCCATCACGTCAAACGGAGAGCCTTATTCCATCAATGAAAAGCAAAATATCCGTCTTGCTCACCCCATGGAAATGGAACAAGACGATCTTCTCGCTTGGCAAAAATATTTTACCTCCAACGGACTCAAACAGCCCTTTGAACAGATTTGGGAACCCGTGATCAACGAATCGGAAATCCAAGAGGACCGCTATGCGGATTGCAAAATTCCTTTTCATCGCTTCAAGGGACATGAAAACCGCGGTATTTTCGTCAGCGGCGGCAATTATGAGGAAGAAGTGGAAATTTCATTGAAGGATTGTGCCGTAAATATCGAAAGAATCGATTGGAATTATTTTACTTCGCCCAACGACTGCTTTGAAATCAAATCGTTCTCTCTTGTAAAACGTTCCCGCGCAAGTAACCATATCGCCGCATATCTTGACCGCATTACGATCTACGAAAGAATCCTCAAGGACGATATTACCATCGAACAATCCTTGCAAAGCTTCACTTTGGCGCAAATTACGGATTTTATTGATTTCGCTTCCATCAATCAATGCACCGCCGTAACCGCTTTGCTTTTGGAGTATAAAAATAAAAATTTTGCGGATTTCGATCCAATGGACATCTTCTCCTTGGATTTTTAAAAATAAAATTCTTGACAATTCTCTTGGAATATGATACTATGAAATAAAGTTTACGCTTTCAATAATAATCAGGGGTGCTGAATGAAGATTCGGCTGAGAAGAGGATAAAATCCGAAAACCCTTTTAACCTGATATGGATAATACCGGCGCAGGAAGATTATGCAAACTCTCTTTTCAAAAAAGTAAGGCTTGCCGTATCTCTTCTTGCGGCAAGCTTTTTGTCGTAAGAAAACGATATAAAAACAAACTCACGGTTTTCCGTCTCCGATGGAATAAACATATTGATAGCGAGCAATTTACCGTGGGAAGGACCCACAGAAAAGGAGTTTTATTATGCAAAACAAACGAGTAAAAAATCTACAGGCATTGACGGAAAGCGCGCTCTTGATTTCTCTTTCCGTTGTACTCAGTTTTTTGAAACTGATCTCCATGCCGTACGGCGGCGCGGTTACGCTCGCTTCACTTTTGCCGATTGCCATCATCTCCTATCGACACGGAACGGGACGCGGCATTTTTGCGGCAACGGTTTACGCGGTCATTCAGCAAATTCTTGACCTTTCTCTGCTCTCCTACGCCACTTCATGGCAAAGCGTGGTTGCCATCATGGTTCTTGACTATCTCCTCGCTTTTTCCGTTTCGGGAATTGCGGGAATCTTCCGCCGTCCGATTCAAAATCAAACCTTAGCGTTGACTGCGGGTTGTTTTCTCGTTTCCCTTTGTCGATACGCCTGCCACGTCATCAGCGGCGCTACCGTCTGGGCGGGACTTTCCATCCCCACCGAAGCCGCGCTCTCCTTTTCCTTTGCATATAACGCCACGTATATGATTCCCGAAACCATTGTTTTATTGGCAACAACCATTTACATCGCCTCCAATATCAATTTCAAATCACATCGTCCCACCCGTTTGCAAAACCGCACAACCAATCTCAAACACGGTTGGATTTCTCCGACGGCAGGTTTGATCGGACTGATTGCCGTCATTGCAGATACCGTTATCATTTTTCAAAACATTCAGGATGAAAACGGCAATTTCGTGATCGAAAGTCTTTTGCATGTCAATTGGACACTTGTCATCGCAATCACAGCCGTTGCCATTCTTCTCGTATGTGCCCTTCTCGCCATCGGAAAAGTTCTTTCCGAACAATCCAAACAGTAAAGGAATTTTTTATGAAAGCCATCGTCATCACACCGTTTCTTCTTTATCCCATCCGTGAGATCATCACTCCCGAGGAGGGGGACTTGATTATTTGCGCAGATTCAGCTTATATAAAAGCGAAAGAAGAAAATATCACACCTCATACCGTCATTGGAGATTTCGATCACGGAATCCAAGAGGAACCGCAAGGAAATTTTCAAAAGCTTCTCCGTTTTTCTTCCGTCAAGGATGATACGGATACCATGCTTTGCATAAAACACGCTTTAAACCGAGGCGCCAATGAAATTCAGATTATCGGCGGCATCGGCGGCAGACTGGACCACACCTTTGCCAATCTGCAAGCATTGGCATATATCCACGATCGCGGCGCGATGGGAAAAATTTCAGACGGTGATCACGATGTCTTTTTGATTTCCGATTCGCTTTCCCTGCAAAAAGGAAAATTCGATTATGCTTCCATTTTCGCTTATGACCCCATTTGCAAGGATATTTCGCTCAAAGGATTCAAATATGAAGGCGAACATTTAGAGCTTCAAAGCAATTTTCCGCTCGGTGTCAGCAATGAAATCACCGCCGAATACGCCAAAATCCATGTTGGCGAAGGCAGATTGCTCGTCATTCTCGCAAAAAACGAAACGGATTCCTGATTTTCCGTACCATAGCAAAAAGCCCTCTTTTTTCAAAGAGAGCTTTTTCTTATATGTCCATCGGCGGATGTCCGTTTGAAAACGTCAAATGCGCCGACCATTTTCCGAGTGCTGCATTGATTTTCGTCCCATCGGAAAGCGTTGTTTCCAAATAATAGCCAAACAGAAATAAACCGTCCTTGTATTCTCCGTTTACATATAAATCCGTACCGAAAATACCTCTGTAAAAAGTAATGTAATCTCCCGAAATTTCAAAGGTTACAAATTTGGAAGAAATCAAATCCGCAATCAAAAAGATAACGGAAGGCGTCAGCCCGAAAAAGCCGATGAAAACACCCCACAGAAAATCCGTGTTATATGTAACGGTTTGGTGCTTCACAGGTCCGAATCCGATTTCTTCCACCACCGCGCTCTGTTCATACAGTGCATAAAATACAACGATAATCACCAGAAAAAACAAAGTCAGAATCGCTTCCGTGATTCGGCGTTTCCGAATCCGTGTTTTCCAATTCAATATGTTTCATCAAACGTTCCTCAAATTTCGTTCCGATAATATTTACCAATCAAATCGGCAATATTTTCAGCCACTTTCCGAATTTCAAAAAGCTCGTGTTCCCAGATGTAAATTGCCGAATCGTCCGTCTTGCCGTTCGGAAGAACACGGTAACAGTAATAATCTCCGCAACCGTTCGTGGCAAAGAAAACATAACGGTCGATTTTCTCACGAAATTCATCCGGTTCCAAATATTCGGGAAAGATCTCCCGATTGGTTTTCACATGTTTTATCATTTCTGCCACGGAAAGCAACAGCCAACCGTCGCCGTTTGTTTCCCGAAAAAGCGCTTTTAAGTCTTCGGGAAATGGAAAGCCCACATACTCTTCCGCTTTGGCAATTTCATTTTCGGAGCAAGGTTCCCGTAATTTTGCCCAACGATGGTCTTGAATAAAATTCTCGAGCAATTCCCGATACATGATACAGCCCCCTTCAACATTCAATCATCTTTCGACCTTATGACACAAATTAAAATTTATCATCGTAATATCCCGCAATACCGACACCGACGGTTGCAAAATAATTCGCCCGCTTACTTTCGTATTCGATTTCATCCGATGTCATGGGATTGCCGAAAGCGGCAGCTTCTTCGATCATCTCCGAAATCTCTTGCGGTACTGCTTCCCGATAAAGACCGATACTGATGTCAGCAAACTGATAACAATGTCCGTTTTCCATATCGCAAATTTTTCCGTTATTTTTGGTTTTTAATATCTCAATCAACTCCTCTGCCATGATATCAAATACGGAAACACCGTAAATCCTCGGCTGATATACGCCATCCGCACCACCCAAAAATTCAATAAATTCCACTTTATTTTCATTGTAATCAATCGCCACTTCGCCGTTGCAGTAATAATATCGGTTTCCGATTTTCCGTCCCGGTCCGATTAAAACTTCGACTTCGGATTGCGTCATTCCAAAACAAATGGCAATACCGTTTATTACGACTTTTTCCAACGGATATATTTCTGTTTTCATCACTTTTCTCCTTATGAATCCTTTTGGTTTTTCTTATCGGGCAAAAATGTCATAACACAGCCCGCAATACCGGAAAGGGAAAAAATCAAAGACCAATCGAAATCCAAATCAAAAACCGAGCTGTCTCCGCATACAATCATTAAAAGAATGCTGACTAAAATCAAAGATATTCCCTGCAACTGTTTTCTCATATCTTGCCCTCTCTTTTTGAAATAAAGTTATTTGTTCAGATTATATCATAAATTGAATAAAATGTAAATAACCAAACAATAAAATCCCTGCGTCATGCTAAAATTCGGCAAAACGCAGGGACAATGTATATTTTTTATAATTGATTGACCACACCGACGAACATAACCGAACCGTCCTCGCCTTTAATCACAAAGATATACGGTCTGTCAACCACAAAATCAATTTCTTCATAAGTAGGTTTTATACCATCCATAGACTCCAGCATAATCACGGAATAGGACATACCCGTTACACCGTCTTCATCAATGGAAACGCGCGTACCGTGCTGCAACTCATCGACTACAACGCCCTTTCCTGTGCTCGCCTCCAACAAATGAGAAAAATCGGAATTTTCATAAGAAAAACAATCGGTCAACCCAAGATTTTTCAGATTTTCAACCAAATCCGTATCAAAAGAAACGTCAAACTTCGGAACGGAAAGATTGACCTTCATTTTTTTACCGTTTTCATAAGTTCCGGTAGAACCAATGAAACGCCAAACATCTTCATCCTGCAAAAGCATTTCGGCCGTAACGTTTTCATCGGGCAAAATCCAGTACATACAGCCGCTTCTCTCTAAAGCTTTCACTGTTGCGGAAAAGTTTTCACCCCACCAATAATATACATTCGAGGTTGTGTTCATAAAATCTACGGTAACATCCTTGTTTGCGCCGTGAAAAACTCCTTTTTTCGTTTTTGTTTCAGAAAACTCATCATACCATTTCGCACGAAAATAAACGGTTGTCGCAAGTCCGAGAACCGTCCTCGGATCGAAAGCAATATCATCAATCTGATCTTTCAACTGTCCGCCCGTTTGTTCGTTCAGCCATTCACGCAGAGCAAGATTCAGCTCCTCGGAGCCCATTTCTCCGCTAAAAGAAGAAGCATAATAAAATTCTGCTAAAATATCCAGTATTTCCTTTTGGTAAGCAATATCGTTATCCAACCAAAGAGAGCTTGCTAAAATGCTCGTAACCGCACCGTCATCGTTATAATTGGCATTCCAAATACCATGCGCTTGCGTTCTCAACGCTTCAATACTTTCCGCGCCGAGCAAATTCAAAATTTGTGCGCGGGTATTGCCGTCCGAAATTTCCGCAAGCATGGCAAGCGCCATATAAAGGCTCATCGGAGAATATACGCGGTTTTCCGTTCCGTCTCCCGAAAGAATTTCGGAAGCGGTCGCACGGACAAAAGATTCCAAGCCCTTGCTTGAACCGAAATAAGCATGCTGTTTCGCTTGATCCTCATCCCAAGCTTTCCAATTCAAATCATGAGAATTCCAGCGAGTGCCGGCAGGATATTTGCTCATTTCCGGATACTGTGCAACAGAAATTGCGTGGACGGATAAATCAACAGGACTTTGATTTCCGAAAAATATCCCCAACCCAATCGCACAAACCAAAATGGCGGCAACAGCTGCTGTGATTTTTATTTTGATTTTCCGTTTCTTTTTCATCGGTTTTTCGCTCCTTTTCAAAAGATCGGCATCGATCATACCGATCGCATTTTGCAAACGTTCGGATTTCATATCAAAAATCCCTCACTTTCTAAATATAAACGTAATTTTTCTCTTGTACGTTTCAGCATCATTTTCACTTTGCTTTCGCCGAAACCGTAAAGCTTCGCAATTTCGGCAACGGAACGGAAATGCCAATATCGGTGAATGAAAACAGAAGCTTCCGTTTCTGGCAAGGTGCGTAAAAAATCGGAAATTGCTCCCGCAAGCATTTTTTCTTCCATTTCTTCATCCAGACTTTTTCCGTTTGAAATACATTCTTCCAATTCATGCAAAGAAAGCGCCGTTTCTCCGCTTCCCCGTTTTTCGGCATAGTATTTACGAAATCGGTCAAGCGAGATTCTGCGTGTAATTGTCCCCAAAAATGTGGAAAACGGCTTGGGCTTTATCGGTGGAATCATATTCCATACATCCAGATACGTATCGTTTTCACATTCTTCCGCATCTTGTTCGTTCCGAAGAATGCGATATGCAACGGAATAACAATATCTTCCGTATTTTTTCTTGGTCTCCGAAATTGCTTTTTCTTGGCGCGCCCAGTATAATGCGATGATTTTTTCATCATCCATGCCAATCACCTCCAAAAGCTTTGAAGCGCTTCATCTATATAATCGTAAAAAATCTCCTAAGGTCACATACTTTTATAAAATTCTGCCAATTTTTTCTATAAATTAAAACAGCACCCGAAAGCACGGATGCTGTAATATCATTTATTATACCGCTTTTTCATCCTTAGACAACATACGGTCTTTACAACCGCAGTGCGGACATTTTACAAGCTTACTCTCATCACCAAAATTGATCAGAGAATTCAATGAAAAATTCGGAGAAAACCTTTTTTCGCATTTTACACAAACATACTCCTTGTTTTTAACATGAAGCATTTCTTTGATACTGATTCCAACAACAATGAAAAACGCGATAATACCGATTGATAAAGCAATCCAAAGTCCCAACATATCGTTTACCTCCCATATGGAATCTTTCAATTATAGTATATCATAAAAAAGATAAGAAGTAAATACTGTTGTTCCGTTTTTATGCAAAAATAACGTTATCTTTTTTTATACAGAACCAATTCCGGATTTTCGCCGTTTTCTTCATATGTGCAAACAAGCAAAAAATCCATATTCGCAACGATGCCAAAGCATCTTTCACCGCCGAATTCACATTCGAGCTGACATCCGAGATACGTTGCATGATCGTCTAAAAATTTTACGGTTTTCCCATTGGGAAGCTTATATTCCAAATTTACATAGCTTCCAATCAAGGCATTCAGACTTTCCACTTTGGGCATACCTTCAATTTGCAGAGCATTCAACTCATCCATCAACTGATTTTTGAAAGCGTCAAACTGTTCTTCGCCGCCAATTTCAGCATATTTTTTCCAATAATTCAGTTTTGGCAAC
Source organism: Oscillospiraceae bacterium (assembly GCA_015064845.1). Taxonomy (GTDB): domain Bacteria; phylum Bacillota; class Clostridia; order Oscillospirales; family CAG-272; genus QALR01. The sequence continues at coordinate 20,779 of SVRL01000004.1, forward strand.
ATTTCTTTCATATATTCCCTTACCTGTTCGGAAGAAAATTTTTCGTTCGCCATATGTTCCGCACAAAAATTGATCAGATCATCCATATTGTCATAAGTATATTCCCCTTCGGAATAACACCATTTACAATATTCCTCATTAAAAATGCCGTCTTTCTCTTTGCTGATATCGGAATCTTTAAGGGGCATACCGCAACACTGACAGATCAACTGCTGCGGAGAACCCAGAAGTGTATTGATGGAAACGTCAAAAAATTTAGAAAGTAATTTCAAAGATTCCGTATTCGGAACGGTTTCACCGTTTTCCCATCTGGATACCGCTTGTCTGGTAACGTAAATTTTTTCCGCAAGTTCATCCTGCGATAATCCTCTTTTCGTTCGAAGTTCCAATATAATATCTTTTGTTGACATAAAAATCACCGCCTTCCATAGACAGTATATCATAGTCTTATCAAAACCGCAAGCAACCTGCTGTTGCTTTCCACAGACTTTATTTTCCTATAGTATAAAAAGTGGGCAACGCCCACTGGAGGTTGCTCGCCTATCGCTGTTTTCTTGTATCCAAACAATGCAAACGGCGAGGTCGATTTTGCGCAATTTCCTATAGTATAAAAAAACTCCGAAAATCGGAGTTTTTGAAAATTTGACCCCTGAATTTTGTTAGATTCAGGGGTTTTTCGTACCATACAATAGGAAATCACTCAAAATGTTTGAACTCAGTTATTTTCGGGAATAGTCAAGGAGGCATCCGCCGTTACATTACTGTCGCCGGAATAAATTCCCCAACGAGGAGTAATGGTAACCATTGCATCTTCGGTTACAATGATTTTAAAGGTTAATGTTTTTTCCTGAGCATCATTGTGTCGTTCAATATAATCCGTATAATATTTTTTTGCGGTAGATTCATCGGAGCCGACGGTAATGACAAGATAAGCAGAAGCACTGTCTTTGGGAAGTGTCATGGTAACCGTATACTCTCCGGAAGCCAAATTTTTTTCGAAAGGCGTATTAATATTCGCAGTTCCGATTGTTTCTTCTTTGGAAACAGATACGGAAACCAAGCATTTTTCTGCTGTTTTTATTTCATTGTGTCTGCTGGGCGCGTTATCTGAAAACCAAGCCCAAGTTGTGGAACAAAGGCAAAAAAGACACATAAGCAACCCAAAAATTGAGCTTAGCACCAGGCGTAAAAACGCCTTGTCCGTCAGCCGTTCCGTATTTTCATTTTGTTTATTCAAAGCATTTCCTCCTTTGTACTTTTTGAATTGATCGCAGTTTATTTTTCAGCAATCAAAAGGCACAAACGGATTTATGCCCTTTGATCGCCGCCCAACCCCGAGGGGTTGGGGGGATAAAAAATCAGTTTAATACTTCAAAGGTTACATTGGTAACTGTTACGCCATCAGCTTCGTTATACAACGATTCGCTGTCCGTCGTATAAACAGCAGCATGTGCTTTATAACCATCATCGGGAGCAATCAGTTTAACGTCAGTTACAGTGCAATTTTCAAATTCAATCTTGTCGTTATTCGCTGCGTGAACAAATGCAACCATACCGGTAGTACAGAAGTCATAAGATGTTGCCTTTACAGTAACATTGGTTACATCGCAGTTTTTCAAAGTAGCGGTAATAGTACTTGCGCTTTCATTGTAAACGGTAGCAATAAGAGGAGCAACTTTATATCCGCCCGTGATTGTAGAATTCTTAACGTCAACATTGTCAAGAAGTACATTCTGATAGGACTGGACTGTGAGAATGGATGTATTAATCGCACTGCTGGTTACAGTCGCACCATCGAAAGTAAGATTTTTGATAGTAACATCTCCGGAGCCTGCGAAGCGTGTAAACATTGCCTGACCGTTTACAGTGAGGTTGGAGATGGTTTTGCCATTACCGTCAATTTCGCTCAAAGTGAAAGCGGTATCAGCGTGGCTATCAACAGGGGTCCATGTTTTTCCGCTGAAATCAATATCAGAAAGCAGAGTGAATTTTACATTTTTTCCTGCTGTCTTATTTGCCATCATCGCGTTGAGTGCTTCAAGTCCATTTGCATTGTCAACATAAAAGTTGTTGCTATTTTGTTCTTTATAAAGACCATCAGCAACGGAAGTCAAATATGTCTCGCCATCTACAGTTACAATAACTTCGCCTACGTTTGCAGGTTTGATTCTATAAAGACCATTGATAATACCATCGCCGACCAACACATTTTCTATATTTACATTATAAAAAGCAAAAAAGCGGTTGAGGTTTTTACGCCTTAACCGCTGATTTTTTATATTTTTGAGCGTTCGGACATCAAACGGACATCAAAACAGAAACGCCGTTCTGCAAAATCTCGCAAAAACGGCGTTTTTCTCTGTTTTTCTCTTGTTTTCTCGCTTTTTGATAATGTTGTAATTATCTCTTGGAGAACTGGGGAGCGCGACGAGCGGCTTTGAGACCGTATTTCTTTCTTTCCTTCATTCTGGGGTCACGAGTGAGAAGACCTGCTCTCTTGAGCATGGGCTTGTAAGTTTCGTCAGCCTGAAGAAGAGCTTTTGCAACGCCGTGACGGATAGCACCTGCCTGACCGGAGATACCGCCGCCCTGAGCAGTGCAAACAATGTCAAACTTGCCTTCTGTGCCTGTTACAGCGAAAGGCTGGTTAACGATGAGTTTAAGAGTTTCAAGACCAAAGTAGTCGTCGATATCTCTCTTATTGATGGTGATTGCGCCTGTGCCGGGGTAAATACGAACACGAGCAACGGATTTTTTTCTTCTACCTGTACCGTAGAAGTAGGGTTTTGCACTTGTATACATGGTTCTTAAACCTTCCTTTCTTAGCCTACGGTGTAGGTAATGGGCTGCTGAGCCTGCTGTTTGTGTTCAGCACCTGCATAAACTTTGAGACGAGTGATGCTGCGGTCGCCGATCTTGTTGTGGGGGAGCATACCCTTAACAGCGAGCTGCATTGCGAGTTCGGGCTTGGTTGCCATCAAAGTTTTGTACTGAACTTCTTTCAAACCACCGATGTAACCGGTGTGACGGCGATAGTATTTCTGTTCAAGTTTCTTACCTGTAAGAACAGCTTTGCTTGCATTGATGATGATAACAAATTCACCGCAGTCAACGTGGGGGGTGAATTCAGGGCGATGTTTACCTCTGAGAATGTTAGCGGCAGCTACAGCAGTTTTACCGAGGGGTTTGTTTGCTGCATCGATTACGTACCATTTACGTTCCAGAGTCTCTTTTTTTGCCATAAAAGTAGACATTGATAACTTCCTCCATAAATAAATCTTCAGGACATAGGGTGTCCTTTCTTCGTGTAACGCAAGAGATTATAACACATTCTTTTTCACTTGTCAACACCTTTTTTAAAAGTTTTTTGTTTTTTTTAATTTAGCAATTCAACATCTCTCGTTTTCTCTTAAAATCTCTCGTTTTCTCGCTCAAACGAAAATAGCGGAAAACATTTTTTGAAAAATAAATTTTAAATTTTCCCACTTCAGATTTTTTATCTTTTCTTTTATCTTTGTTATTGCATTTATGAAAAATATGTAGTATAATATAAAATGGTATGAAATGGGAAGAAAAAGGAGGAGAGTTTTATGTTTGAAAAATTATCGGAAATTGAATCCCGTTTTGAAGAAATCGAACAACGCTTCTCCATGCCCGAAATTACGGGAAATGCGGAACGTTTTCGTGAAATGATGAAAGAACATAAAAAACTCTTTCCGATCGTTGAAAAATTCCGTGAATATAAAAAAGCAAAAGCAATGGAAGAAGAAGCGCTGCTTTTGCTTGAAGATTCCGACGGAAATGATCCGGAAATCCACGCGCTTGCCGAAGACGAGCTTGCCGAAGCCAAAGAAAAAATTCTTTCATGTGAAAAAGAATTGCAAATACTTCTCTTACCGCGTGATCCGAATGACGATAAAAACGTCATCGTGGAAATCCGAGGCGGCGCGGGCGGCGAAGAATCTGCGCTTTTCGCGTACGATCTTTACCGAATGTATTCCATGTATGCAACTTCCTCCGGTTGGAAAACGGAACTATTGTCTTTGAATGAAACGGAACTCGGCGGCTTCAAAGAAGTTTCCTTTTCCGTGGACGGAGACGGTGCTTATTCCAAACTGAAATTTGAAAGCGGTGTCCACCGCGTACAGCGCGTTCCGCAAACGGAATCGCAAGGAAGAATCCATACCTCAACAGTAACCGTAGCCGTGCTTCCCGAAGTGGAAGATGTGGAAGTGGAGATCAATCCCGCAGACTTGGAAATCGAAACCTGTAAATCCAGCGGTGCGGGCGGACAGCACATCAACAAAACCGAATCCGCGATTCGCATTTTGCATAAACCGAGCGGCATTGTTGTGGAATGCCAGGAAGAAAGAAGCCAATTCAAAAACCGCGATAAAGCCATGAAGCTTTTGCGCGCCAAATTATACGATATAGAAAAAACAAAACGCGACAGTGAAATTGCCGATGAACGCCGCCGCCAAGTGGGAACAGGAGACCGAAGCGAACGCATCAGAACCTATAATTTTCCGCAAGGCAGAATAACCGACCATCGCATAGGACTCACGCTTTATACTTTGGATACCTTTATGAACGGAAGAATCGAAGCAGTCGTCAACGCTTTGATTGCCGCCGATACCGCCGCAAAACTCGGAAAAGGCTCAGAAGAAGTCTCCGCAGAATAAATGAAAATATTGATAAATAAATGATATGAAAACAGAATTGATAAAAATTGATTTTGCCAAGCCTCTTTCGGGACAGCTTTCCCTCCCCGCAAAAATTCTTGCCGAAGGCGGGCTCGTTGCGTTTCCGACGGAAACGGTTTACGGGCTTGGCGGAAATGCTTTGGATGCAAGCGCCGCAGGAAAAATATATGCAGCAAAAGGCAGACCGAGCGACAATCCCTTGATCGTGCATATCGCCCGTCCCGGCGATGCCGAAAAATACGCTGATACAAACCCTCTTTACGAAGCTTTGGCAAAGGCATTTATGCCCGGACCGCTGACCGTCGTTCTTCCGAAAAAAGAAATTATTCCCTTTTCGGTAACGGGCGGTTTGCAGACTGTTGGAATCCGCTGTCCCGGCGACCCCGTTGCCAGAGAGTTGATCCGCCTTGCGGGCGTTCCCGTTGCCGCACCGAGCGCCAACGTTTCAGGCAGACCAAGCCCCACTGCGGCAAGCCATGTTGCCGATGATTTGAACGGAAGAATTGACTGCATTATCGACGGAGGCGAAGCAGAAGTCGGCTTGGAATCCACCATCGTAAAAATTGACGGAGATCGTTTGATCCTGCTCCGTCCGGGCGCAATCACACCTGAAATGCTCCGAACGGTATGTGAAAATGTTGTTTTGGATAACGGTATTTTGGGAAAACTTCCCGAAGGCGTATCTCCGCAAGCACCGGGAATGAAATACCGTCACTACGCTCCGCGCGCAAAAGTATATCTCGTCCGCGCGGAAAACGAAGAACAAGCAGACCGTAAAGCAATTGCTTTCTTCCGTGCGCGGCTTGCGGAAAACCCCCAAGTCGGCATCCTTTGCTATGATGAACATCTTCCGTTTTTAAGCGGAGAAAACGTATATTCTTACGGCAAAAAAGAAGACGATCTGGCGCATTCCCATTTGCTTTTTGATTGCTTACGCCGTTTTGATGAAACGGAAGCACCCGCCATTTACGCCGTGATCGGCAAAACGGAAGGCATTGGACTTGCGCTTTATAACAGAATGCTGAAAGCTTCGGCATACACGGTCATATATATATAAACAGATTACTGACAAAAATCGCTTACGTTCGAAACCAAAGGAGAACTTTCATGCTGATTGGATTAACAGGAATGTCGGGCGCCGGTAAAAGCACGGTTGCCGCATGGTTTGAAAAAAAAGGCTTTCGCCTGATTGATTGCGATGCTTTGGTCCATTCTCTTTACGAAGATAGACAATACATCGTTCTTGTGGAACAAGCTTTCGGCAGGAACTATATCAAAAACGGATCCGTTGACCGAAGAAAACTCGGCACTTTGGTTTTTTCCGATCCAAACGCGCTGAAAAAACTCAATGAAACGGTATCTCCCTTTATTATGAGCGCGGTAACAGCACGTATTCAATCCGCAAAACAAGAGGATATCGCCACCGTTTTGGATGCACCGCTTCTTTTTGAATACGGTCTGGATAAATTCTGCGATATCGTAGTCGGTGTAACAACCGACATTGAAACCGCAGTCAAACGTCTTTCCGCAAGAGACGGACGGAATGAAACGGAAATCCGTTCCCGTCTGGCCTCCCAACACAATCCTGCATTTTTCCGCGAGCACTGCGATCATATTCTTGAAAACAACGGCGATCTTCCGACACTCGCGCGGAATTTCGAAGACATGATGGAAAAAATTTATATTTACCGATAAATTTTGTATAAGGTGGTGGTGGTTTGACTCATACGGAAGAAAGAAACAAGAAAAGGAACGTATTGCGTATCGTTTTCATTTGCCTTTTGATCCTTGCACTGCTTTTTTCCACCGCATCGGGATACGCCAAATTTTTGATCGACCGGTCCTTTTATCCGCGAGAATACCGCGCGCATGTGGAACAGTATGCAAATCTTTACGGTATGGAACCGAATTTGGTTTATGCGATCATAAAAGCGGAAAGCAAATTTTCGCACAAAGCAGTTTCCTCCGCAGGCGCGGTAGGCCTTATGCAAATCATGCCCAAAACATTCTCTGAAGACATTTGTCATAAAATCGGATTATCGGATGATCCCGATCTGCTTTTGGAGCCTGAAATAAATATTCAAGCGGGTGTCTGGTATTTTACCCGTTGGTACGCCTATTACGGAACCTCCGAAGAAGCCTTGGCAGCTTATAATGCAGGCATCGGAAACGTCAACCAATGGATTGAAGACGGACTTTTGGACGAATACGGTTTTCTGGACGTGGAACAAATCCCATTTGAAGAAACAAAAAATTATGTAAAAGAAGTTCTCGGTTATAAAGAACGCTATGACGAGCTTTATGGGTCCGTTGCGGAATCGGGGAAAAAAATCCATGAAAACATCTGCCATGAATGGGCATTGCGTTACGGTTCAAAATACGGAATCGACTCCAGACTGATTTTGGCTGTCATCCGTACAGAAAGCACGTTTGATCCCACTTGCCTCTCTTCCTCGGGCGCAAAAGGACTCATGCAAATTCTGAAGTCCACGTATGAAGATGACATCAAAGTGCATTTAAACTTGAAGGAAGGTTACAATGACCTGGAAAACGGGGAATTCAACGTCATGTGCGGAACGTATTATTTATATTGGCTTTCCCGTTATCTAAAAGGAAATGAACAAATTCTCGCCGCTTATAACGGCGGAATCGGCAATGTGCAGCGTTGGCTGAAAAATGAAAAATATTCCCTTAACGGAAAAACCTTGATTGTGGAAAATATTCCCAATGAGGGCGTCCGTAATTATGTCAAACGGGTTTCGAAATATTACGCGGAATATTGTGCCCGTTACCGCAGATAACTGCGAAAAACGAATTTTAAAAAACGTAAATTTTTTGATGAGAAAGGAAATATATCCATGGCAGACTACAAAGAAAAATCTCAGGCACAGCTTCTCAAGGAACAGCTCTTTTACAAAGTAAAAAATACTTATAACGAGCTCTCCGAAGAAGCAATCGAAGCAGCGTATGCTTATGCGGAAGGTTACAAAAAGTATCTGGATGCAAGCAAAATTGAAAGAGAATGCGTAAAGGAAAGCATTCAAATGCTGGAAGCGGAAGGCTTCGTTCCGTATACTTTCGGCATGAAGGTTGTTGCAGGCGGCAAATACTACTGTAATAACCGCGGAAAAGGACTTTCCGCTTTCGTAATCGGTACGGAAAGCATCGAAAACGGTGTTTATTTCGCCGCTTCCCATATCGACTCTCCCCGCGTAGACCTCAAAGCACATCCCCTTTATGAAACAGACGGTCTCGGCTATCTGAAAACACACTACTACGGCGGTATCAAAAAATATCAGTGGACAGCAATTCCGCTTGCGCTCCACGGCTCCGTTGTGAAAGCAGACGGAACCGTTGTAGACATCGTAATCGGCGAAGATGATTCCGATCCCGTATTCTACATCGACGATCTTCTCCCTCATCTCGCGGCAAACCAGATGGCCAAACCCGCAAAAGATGTGATTGCCGGCGAACAGCTCAATATTCTCTCCGGCTCCAGACCTTTTGAAAAAGATATGCACGAAGGCGTAAAGCTGAATATCATGAAGATTCTCTACGATAAATACGGTATGACCGAATCCGATTTCCTGAGTGCTGAAATTTCCGCAGTGCCCTCCTTCAAAGCACGCGACGTCGGCTTTGACAGAAGTTTGATTGGCTCTTACGGTCATGACGACCGCGTTTGCGCATATCCTTCCCTGACCGCATTGATGGCGGTAAAGGATCCCAAACATACCATCATGGCAGTTCTTGCAGACAAAGAAGAAGTCGGCTCCGACGGTAACACCGGTATGCAGAGCGCCGCTTACTTTGATATCATTACCGACCTTGCACGTACTTTCGGTGTATCCGATATCGTTGTAAGAGCAAACTCCAAGTGCCTCTCCTCCGACGTTAATGCGGCGTTTGACCCCAATTTCCCCGAAGTTTCCGAAAAGAGAAACTCCTGCTTCGTCAATAACGGCGTAGTTATCACGAAATATACGGGCGCTAAGGGTAAATCCAGCACAAACGATGCTTCCGCTGAATTCACAGGCACCATCCGCAATCTTCTCGATAAAGCAGGTGTCATCTGGCAGACATCCGAACTCGGTAAGATCGACCAGGGCGGCGGCGGTACCGTTGCAAAATACATTGCAAAATACAACATCGACGTCATCGACCTCGGTGTTCCGGTTCTTTCCATGCACGCTCCTTACGAAGTTGTTTCCAAAACCGACGTTTATATGGTACACAAAGCGTTGGAAGCATTCTTCCAGGCATAATATAGCTGATATTGAATAATATAAAAATTCCCCGTTCCGATTGGAACGGGGTTTGCTTTATAATCAGCTTGAATAACCGATAGACAATTTCTCATAATTTTATTTTAATTCTTGTTCTAAATTCAAAAAATCTTCCGTGTTAAAAAAATCGACTATGGTAATGTTCAATCCATCGCAAATTTTTTTGATAGTAGAAACGGTAGCACTGTTGTTGCGTCCGCTTACGATGTTGTTAAGGGTGGATTGCGTGATTCCGCTTATGGTCGAAAGTTTATTAATCGTTATATCATTTTCTTTGCACAACTCAAGAATTCTTTTCACTACTGCTTCGCCGATGTTCAAATTGATTCCTCCCATAACAATTTTATACCTATATTGTTATCATACCTTTAATATTTGCAAAAAGTTAACTCATTTGGGTTGACTTTCTGCAGAACTTATGATAAGATAAATTTATCACAATCAACTATGTATTCAGGGAGGATATTTTTATGGAAAAAAAGAATATAAAAAAAGCCATTTCTATACTTTATGATATGGAACTTCATAATTACAAAATGACTAGAACAATTCAAAGATTGAACTATGAAATTTCTTGCTTAGGAAATTCTAAAAAAATCTATGAACCGAAAGAACCCAACCGTCCCAACGTATCTCGTGAACCGATTGGTTGTTTATCTCCTATTATTGGAATTATCATAGGTGCATTTGTGGGTATTTTTATAGGAGTTCTTACAGATCAATTTTTGCTAACTGCTTTTTGGATACTAATTTTAGGTCCACTGATAGGTTGTGGTCTTGCTTGCTTAATAACTTTTTTGATTAATGATTCAAAACGAGAAGAAGCTGAAGAAAAATTATATCAACAATATCTATCTTCGTATAAAGCAAGTAAAAGGAGATATTTAAACTTAGTTGAACTCGATAATATAAGAGTCGAAAAAGAACTTCGCAAAAAATCGATACTGCTGACCGAAAGAAACGAATTGATTACACGCCAACAAAAAGCTGAAAAAATTCTAACTGAATTTTACTTGAGAGTAGGTATTGATAAAAAATTCAGAAGTTTGATTCCAATAAGCAAAATGCATGAAATCGTATCTTTGGGAATTACAACGGAATTTTATGGTGAAAACGGACTGAATGAGAGTGAGAAGGGAACTTCGCGAGGACGCGTTTTACATAAAACTTGATGAAATTTCACAAAAACTTGATACCATTATTGATAAAACAGACAGACTCTACGGTGAAATTCTGAACTTGAACTCGCAATGTGAAACACTGATCGGCGAGACCATGAAATCTGCACAAATTGCAACGGACAACAATATTCTTTTGAACGAAGCGGTAAAAAATACGGAAATCGCAGCTTATAATAGCGAACGAATTGCAGCAGAACAAAAATATCAAAGTTTTATGATGACTTATGGTTATTAACAACATCAAAATACCCCTTGGGTCAAAACAGGATTTGCTATTATTTCATTATTAACGGGACGGCAATGCCGTCCCGTTTCTCTTTGCTTCGCAACAAAAAACCACGGAAAAATTCCGTGGTTTTTCTGATCTTTGATGTTATTTTCAGTGCAAATTAAGCTTCTTCCGTGGTATCGTTGCCGAAAAGTTCGGTATCGAGATCAAGGTCTTCGCCGCAGCAATCGCAGTCACAGCAGTCGTAATCTTCATCGCAATCCAGGCAACCGAAGGAAAGCTCTTCATCCTTCTTACAATCGTAGAGGAGATAGCCGCCGGCAACGCCGCAAACAGTCGCAAGAGCCATAAATGCGCCTGCAAGGCTCTTCTTCTTACCTAGAAGAATAAAGAACATGAACATTGCGCTTACAGCCTGAACGAGAAGAGAAACGCCTACAAAAAGTTTGGTTTTCTTGAACATGATAATAATCCCCTTTCTATAATTATTTTATTGTTTTATTATTTTTATAACGCCAAAGCCGTAAAGACACAAGCACTACATTTTCGCTCGATCAGCGAGCGATTTACGCTTTGCTTTTCAGATAAGCGTTGATAAAACCGTCGATTTCGCCGTCCATAACGGCATCGATGTTACCGTCTTCATAGCCCGTACGGGTATCCTTCGCCAAAGTATAGGGCATGAATACGTAAGAACGGATCTGAGAACCCCATTCGATTCTCGTTTTTTCGCCGCGGATATCTTCAATACGGTCAAGATTTTCTCTTTCCTTGATTTCCGCAAGCTTACTTTTCAGCATACGCAATGCGGTTTCCTTATTTTGAAGCTGGCTTCTTTCCGTCTGACAGCCGACAACAATACCTGTGGGCTTATGCACAATACGGATTGCGGAGTCGGTTTTGTTGATGTGCTGACCGCCCGCGCCGCTGGAACGGTGCGCCGTTACTTCAATATCCTCTTCACGGATTTCAATATCCACGCTGTCATCGAGTTCGGGCGTTACTTCCACGGAAGCAAAAGAAGTCTGTCTTCTGCCGGAAGCATCGAAAGGAGATACGCGGACCAAACGATGAACGCCGTGTTCGCTCTTCAGAAAGCCGTATGCGTGCGTACCTTCCACGATAAAGGTTGCGCTTTTCAATCCCGCTTCATCGCCGTCCAGCCATTCCAGAAGTTTCACGGTAAAGCCGTGATTTTCTGCCCAACGGGTATACATACGGTAAAGCATGGAAGCCCAGTCCTGCGCTTCCGTACCGCCTGCGCCGGGATGGAAAGAAACGATGGCGTTGCAGGAGTCGTATTCGCCCGAAAGCAAGGTTTCCAAACGCATACGTTCTTCGATTTCCGTGATTCTTTCAAGCTCTGCAAGAACTTCTTCCACAACACTCTCGTCGTTTTCTTCAATGCCCATGTCTGCTAACATAATGGCATCGTCCAAAGCAATCTGCAAATTCTCATATTCTTCTATGGTATCTTTGATTTGTTTGAGTTCTCTCAAAATTTTGCTCGAATTCGCCGCATCATCCCAAAAGTTCGGAACCAGAGTTTTCTGCTCCAATTCTTCCGCTTCTTCGCTGATTTTTTCGATTCTCAAAGCATTTCCGAGCTCGGCGATATCGCCTTTCATTCCCTGAAGCGTTCTTTTCGCTTCTTCCAACTGAATAATCAATGTTTGTCCTCCGATTTCTGCTGTATCATCAAAGCATTCCGCTCGGGAATACTTCTTTTTACTGTTTTCCTCATGCAAACGGATCGATTTGCAATCCGCCTTCATATGTTTATTATACCAAATATGTTTCCGTTTGTAAACTGTTTTTTGCAGAGATTTTGAAAATCATTCGCATTCTTTGTGTTTTTTGCAGGGGCTTTCAAACATACCGGTAAGATCGGCAAAAAGCGCGCCGTCTTTTTCACGGAAACCGACCGCCATTGCGCCTCTTGTCTTTTCACCCTCGAAATAAGCGGTATGCACACCGCAAAGATCAATGAAATTCAAAGTTGCGCGACCCATGATGATCAAAGCCTCAAGGTCGTCCACACCATCCGTATTACAAAGATCGTAAAGATATCCGTTATCGTTTTTAATGCGGAATTGACAAATACCGATGGGTTCTCCGTTTTCATAAGCGGAATACGCCAAAGCGGACGGACGGTAAACCGTTTTGCAAAGCTCACAAAGCATTTTCTGCTGATTTTTATCCTGAATCGGTTTGATTTCCAACATAACCGTTTTTCCTCGTTTTCTTTATTTTTTCAAAGATTCCACCTGTGCTTTTGTGAGATGTCTCCATTCCCCCAAAGACAGATTACCCAATTTGACATCTCCGATGGAAATGCGTTTCAACGTCATGATATGCAAAGAAAGCTGTTCGCACATTTTGCGTATCTGACGGTTTCTGCCTTCAAAAAGCTCCATTGCAAGCACGGTATAATCTTGTTTGCGCGTAATGACGGAAATTCCCACCGGTTTTGTACGATATCCGTCAATGACCATCGGCTTTCCGAGCGCTTCAATCTTTTCCGCGTCTATTTCTCCGCGTATTTTTACATGATAGATCTTAGGCTTGTGATACTTCGGATGCATAAGACGGTTCGCAAGTTCGCCGTCATTGGTAAAGAGCAAAAGTCCTTCGGATTCCAAGTCCAATCTTCCGATGGGATATACACGCACGCCGACGTTTTCCACCAGCTCGGCAACGCAGGGACGGCCTTTTTCATCGCTCATCGTAGTTACGTAGCCTACGGGTTTATTCAGCATGATATAAACTTTTCTCACGGCACCGCCCACACGCTTGCCCTTATATTCAACAACGTCCGTATCCGGATTGATCTTCGTTCCCAATTCCGCAGAAACACCGTTTACCTTTACTTTTCCTTTTTTGATTTCTTCTTCCGCCGCACGTCTGGATAAAATTCCCTGCTCGGACAGAAATTTTTGAAGACGCATTTCTTCCATTGAAATATTCCTTTACTTTCTTATGATTCCCTTTTCCGCTCATTTAAAAACGGAAATATAATTTTCCAAAAATTTTTTTCTTCCCGATGAATCGGAACAGAATCCTGCGCATAAAGCAAAACCTCTCCGATTTTCACGCCGTCGGCATAAAAAACGTTTTTTCCGATTGCTTCTCCTTTTTCAACTCCCGCATATAAAAATCTGGGAAGTTCCGTCACAACCTTGATCTCTCCATGATTTTTCGGCAGTACCGCCGTAAGCGGTTCCCCGTTTTTTACCTCGACCGAGGAGACCTCGCCTCCGCAAACGGGGACAGTATAAGTAAACTTTCCCGCATCGGCAACCGTATTTTCCTCATAAAGTGAAAATCCAAAATCCAGCAGTGATCTGTGATCCACCCAATCGTTACCGTCATTCAACGTTACGCAAATCAAACGAACACCGTCTCTTTGCGCGGCGGAAACGAGCGTTCTGCCGCATTTTTTCGTATATCCCGTCTTTACGCCGATGATATCGTCGTATTCTCTCAACAGACGATTGTGGTTAACCAAAAGCCTTGTTGCTTCTCCATTATGAAGCGGAATTGATTTTTTAACAGTGGAAACGATTTCAGCAAAAATCTCATTTTCCAGCGCTTTCGCTGCAATCAATGCCAATTCATAAGCAGTTGTATAATGCGTTTCTCCGTCCAAACCGTGTGGATTATCAAAATGCGTGGCAGTAAGCCCCATTTCATCTGCTTTTTCGTTCATCAAAGCAACGAAATCTTCCATCTCATCGCAAATCGCATATGCAATGGCTTCCGCGGCATCGTTTGCGCTTTGAAGCATAAGCGCATACAAAAGAGATTCCATGGTAATCTTTTCGTTTTCAAAAAGATAAACCGAAGAACCTTCCACACCGCAAGCGCGGGGATCCACGTTCACAAGCTGATCAAGCATACTGTTTTCCAAAGCCACCAGAGCCGTCATGATTTTGGTGGTGCTTGCCATGCCTCTTCTGCTATTCGCATCCTTTTCATACAGAATTTTTCCGTTTTTTGCATCGATAACCACCGCGCTTTTCGCGGAAATTTCAGGCGAAGCCGATACCGGAAGACCAAAAAGGAGTTGAGTGAGAAAGACCGCAAGCAATAAAACCGCTATTTTTTTCATTTGAAATTCCTGCCTTTATCATATATAATCGATGCATATATATGAATAAGGCAGGAATGCTATGCCGAAACGTTTACTTTATTTCTGTTCGTCGGATTCGTCTGCAACGATTTCCATTGCATCATCGGAAGTGGATTCGTCTTTTTTCTTTTTGGTAAAGACGTCCTTGATCTTGCTGATTGCTTCGGGAGCTTTGTCCAAAACGGTTTCAATTGCGGAACCGAGATCGGGAGCAGGCTTTGCAGCAGCTTCTGCACCCTTCTTGCCCGTCGGATTTGCAATATTCAGAAGTTCAACGGAACCGTCGGGAGAAACTACAAGAAATCCGAGAGGGATCATGGTAAGACCTGTGCCGCCGCCGCCGCTGAAGCTTGCTTTGCCGCTGGCGGTTTCTCCCTTCTGAGAATAGTCGTTACCGCCACCTGCGATACCGATGGAAACCTTGGAAACGGGAATAACGGTTGTTCCCGAAGCGGTTACGATCGGTGTGCCAATCACGGTGTTGGCATCAACAAGACCGCGAAGGTTGTCAAGCGCGGTGTCAACGAGTTCATTTAATTTGTTTTTCTGTGTGTTTTTCTGATTATCCATAATGTATTCCTTTCCGGCTTTAGCCGTTCTTTTTTATTGATGATGTTATAAAAGATTTGATGAATGTGAATATCACGCCGAAAACGACAGCCAATAAATCGTTTACGCATACGCTGAAATCAATTTTCACGTTTGCTTTCGGTTTTTCTTCCAGAAAATTAACGTAAACACCGAAAGGCGCGTTTTTCACGATTTTAAAATTGATTGCTTTTTCCAAACGCAAGAAAAGCGTATTGGAAAGCGTCTGTACCGTACCGTACATAACCGCAGTTTTTGCGGCATCCTCGGAAGCCACGCAAATTTCATAGGCGTGAACCCTGATTTTGAAATGCTGGCCGAGTTTTTTGAAAAGGGCAGTAACAATGTCCAAAAGCAAACGAACCCAGAAAACAATATCAATCTTTTTCTTTGGTTTTTTCTGCTGTTCTTCTCCGTTTTCCTTTTTCTTCTTTTTTTCTTCTTTTGATTTTTTGTCTTTTTTTGATTTTTTATCTTCTTTGGGCTTTTTTTCTTTTTTTGATTTTTGATCGGATTTTTTCTTATCTTTCGATTTCTTTTTCGTGGATTTCGGTCTTGGGAAAATAGGAATCTTCAAAAAGAGGATTCTGACCATAACGCTGACGTTCTCCCTTAAACCGACCGTAATGTGGATCGGCACGGAAAAAAGAAGGAAAAAGAAAAGAAAAATACCGAGAGCTATCCAAAGTCCTGTCATCCGCTTTCACCGCCGGCAATCGCAAGCGGAGGCAATTCCGAGATATCGGAAAGACCGAACACTCTCAAAAAAACTTCCGTCGTGCCGTAAAGACGGGGGCGGCCGGGAACATCCAAACGACCCATTTCCGTAATCAGCTCACGCTCCATCAAAACGCCGATGGAATACGCGCTTTCCACTCCGCGTACCTGATCGATATACGAACGGGTAACGGGCTGATTATAAGCAATCACAGCCAGCGTTTCCAAAGAAGCTTTGGAAAGATTGCCGCCGTCCTTCACACCGAGCGTTTGCTTGACATAAGGCGCGAAAACTTCTTTCGTTACAAGCTGACAGGCATTTCCGAGCTGCAAAAGCTGAATTCCTCTGGGAAGTCCGCAGGATTCATATTCCTTCGCATATTCGCCGACCAGCTGCGCGATCTCTTTTTCGCTCACGCCAATGACATCCGCAAGCTTTGCGAAAGTTACCGGATGGCCTGCCGCAAACAGCACGGCTTCCAGAATCCTTTTGATTTCCTCGGGAGTCAAAATTTTTTCCTCGTCCATAGCTTTTCCTTTCTTCTGTATTTTTTGAGATTTCTCTCGGTTCCGCGTATGCGGATTTTTGCAAAAAACACATTTCAGGCTTTTTTGCGGTTATGATTCATATTAAACTCCAGAATCACATTGGAGTTGGTTATATCTCCGACCGCTTTCATCAAGGAAAGACGGCCTGCTTTGAGGAGTTCGAGAGTCGCATAAAATACGGCAATGATTTCCGAACGGCTTCTTGCCCCCTCAAAAAGCTCTTCAAAATGCGCCGTTCCCCTACGGTGCATAAAGCGAAGAACGGAAACGATCTTCACGGAAACGGGAACAATTTGCTTTTTGATGATAGGATGTATTTTTTCAATCGGACTTTCGTCCTTTTCTTCCCGTCTTTCGCCCATACGCAAGAGCATACGTTCCAAAGCTTTGGAAAGAACGTGAATATCCATGGGATCCAGGATTTCTTTATCGGGTTTGATTTCATCCGTGTCCTTTTCAAATCTGCCTGCAAAATCCTTTTCTCTGCCGGAAAGCCAATTTGCCGCTTCCTTTGCACTCTTATATTCCATCAAAACGCGGACAAGCTCTTCTCTGGGGTCTTTTTCCTGCTTAGGGAGCAGCATTTTGCTTTTGATAAGCATAAGCTCCGATGCCATGGTAATAAATTCCCCCGCAATCTCCATATCCATGCGCTGCATGGTTTCCACATATGCCATATATTGCTCGAAAATCAAAGAAATTTTAATGTCCTTGATATCCATTTTATGTTTGGCAATCAAAGAAAGAAGCAAATCGAGAGGTCCTTCGTATATTTCGATTTTAAAAACAAGCTGTTCCAGAAAACACCTCCACGGCAATACCGCCGATTTTGATGATAATAACTAAAATCGGAAAATGGGAATCCATTCTATCAATCGGAGCGTTCCGTTCAGAATGGCGCCGGTTACTGCGGAAAGTACTCCGTCAAAAACGCCGATCATCAGAAGCGCAAACATCGCAATCTGAATGACTCTTTCATAACGCATAATACCGAAATAGAATTTTACGGGAAGGAAAATAAACGCAATGCGCGAACCATCCAAAGGAGGAATCGGCAAAAGGTTAAAGACGGCAAGGCTGGCATTCAAAATACAGAAATTCATTAAGAACATAAACCAAAGAAACATCAGCTTTGCGCCAATCTCTTCGGGAATTTCCAGTCCGCCCACACCTGCCCAAAGATTCCAGAAATAAGCAAAGGAATACTTGGGAGCCGTAGCAAGATCGTAAATAAAGTATGAAAGATGTACGAGAAACATGGAAAGAACCATCATAATCAGGTTGGAAACAGGTCCTGCCGCCGCAACCAAAGCCATATCGCGCCTCGGCTTTTTATAATATCTTGCATTGACGGGAACGGGCTTTGCCCAACCGAAACGAAAGAATATCATGCAAAGCAAACCGATGGGGTCGATATGCTTGATAGGGTTGAGTGTCAGTCTTCCGAGGTTTCTCGCCGTCGGGTCGCCAAGCTGATAGGATGCCCAACCATGCGCACATTCATGAACCGCAAGGGTCAGAAATACGCCGGGGATCGTCAACAAAAGAGAAATTATGTCCATTGCACTGAAATTCATCATATAAATTCCTTTCTTACCGTTATTTTACATGCTCGGAAAGAATCGCAAGGATGTCATTTTTTCCCATACCCGTTTGTGCGGAAAACATAATCACAGGAATTTTTTTATCGGTGTAAGGGGGATTCAGTAACGGATGGTCGGCAAGCGCCGCATAATTTGCGTTTCTTGTCGTAGTATTCAATTTATCCGCCTTCGTTGCCACAACAACGTACGGAACTTTATTGGCGTTAAGCCAATCGATCATCATATAGTCGTCCTCGGTGGGACCGACTTTCAGATCGATCAACTGGAAAACGGTTTGCATGGTTCCCGCTTCCAGGTAATCGTTGGTCAAACTTGCCCAGATTTTGCGGGAATCTGCGGAACGGCGCGCATAACCGTATCCGGGGAGGTCAACGAGATAAAGCTTTTTGTCAACCTCATAAAAATTGATGGTAATCGTCTTACCCGGCTGCGCACTCGTGCGCGCAAAGCTTTTTCTGCCGAGCAAGGTATTGATCAGCGAGCTTTTTCCGACGTTAGAGCGTCCGGAAAGGGCAATTTGCACCTTTCCGTCCCTCGGAAACTGATCTTTTCGGCCCGCTGTCATTTTCAGAACAACATTTTGAGTATTCAGCATGGTTTTCAATTCTCATTCTTTCTCAAAAGGATTTTTTTCAAGAATCACGGCAAGAACTTCTTCCACTTTGGAAACGGGCAGAATCTTTACGTTTTCCTTGACTTCGTCAGCAAGTTCGGCAATATCCTTTTCATTATCCTTCGGAATCAGAATCGTGCGAACGCCTGCAAGGTATGCCGCCATCGTTTTCTCGCGGAGACCGCCGATCGCCATTACCTTACCGTGAAGAGAAATTTCGCCCGTCATGGCAACGTCGGCTCTTGCGGGAATGCCCGTCAATTCGCTGACAAGCGCACTGACCATGGTAACGCCCGCGGAAGGACCGTCCTTGGGAATTGCGCCCTCGGGAGCATGAATATGAATATCTTTTTCTTTATAGAAATCGGGAGCAATCCCAAGCGCCTCTGCTTTGCTTCGGATATAACTGATTGCCGCCTTGGCAGATTCCTTCATCACATCGCCTAGAGAACCCGTGAGTTCCAGTTTTCCCGTACCGGGAAGTGCCAGTGCTTCAATCTGCAAAAGATCGCCGCCGAGTTCCGTCCACGCCATACCGTTGACGATACCGATTTCATTCACATCGGAAATTTTTTCTTTAATCAATTTCTGCTCGCCAACGTAGGAAGAAAGGTTTTTGGAAGTAATACGTACGCTCTTCTTTTCTTCGCAGGAAATCTGTTTTGCGGCACGGCGGCAACATTTTTCAACGCAGCGTTCCAGACTTCTCACTCCCGCTTCTCTCGTGTAACAGTCAATCAATTCATAAACGGAAGCATCGTCCATTTTGAACGTACGCGCCAAAAGTCCATGCTTTTTCATTTGTTTTGGAATCAGGTGTCCGCGCGCAATGGCAAATTTTTCGGGACGGGTATAGGCGTGAAGTTCAATGATTTCCATACGGTCAAGCAAGGGACGCTGGATAGTTTCCAGACTGTTTGCCGTTGTGATAAACATACAGTCGGAAAGGTCGATGGGAAGCTCAACAAAATTATCGCGGAACGTTTTGTTTTGTTCGCGGTCCAGAACTTCCAGCATAGCGGAAGCGGGGTCGCCGCGCATATCGTGCGCCATTTTGTCGATTTCATCAAAAAGGATCAAGGGGTTCGAAGCCTTAGCTTCAATCAATGCGTTTACGATTCTTCCGGGCATTGCGCCTATGTAAGTTTTTCTGTGGCCTCTGATTTCGGATTCATCGTGTACACCTCCGAGCGATACACGAACGAATTTACGGTTTGTGGCTCTGGCAATGGAAATGGCGATAGAGGTTTTACCTGTTCCGGGAGGACCGACGAGACAGATGATCTGTCCGCGGAGCGCGGGACTGAGTTTCAGCGCCGCCAGATATTCAATGATTCTTTCCTTAACCTTTGACAAGCCTTCGTGATCATCGTCCAGAATTTTCTGAACCTCCGCAATATCCAGGCGTTCTTCCGTTTTTACAAGATACGGAATTTCCAAACAAACTTCGATATAATTGCGGATCACGGTATTTTCCGCAGAGCCGAACGGAATGCGGGAGAGACGTTTGATTTCTTTGGTCAATGCGATTTTAACGTTTTCGGGATAGTTCCCTTTTTCCAAACGCATGGCGTATTCTTTCAAATCGTCATCGTCGTATTCATCGTCATCGCCGAGTTCATCGTGGATAACCTTGAGTTGTTCACGCAAATAATAGTCGCGCTGATTCTTTTTCATGCGTTCATCCACTTCTTTTTTGATGTGGACACGCTCTGCCATGATCGCTCTTTCCGCTTCCAGAAGATCGATCAGTTTCTTTGCGCGTTCCGAAACAGAAAACTCCTCAAGGATCATCTGTTTATCCCAAGGCTCGGGGATCAAGTTGCTTGCCGCAAAATCGCAGGCAGTTCCCAAATCACGAATGGTATCGAAAAGAAGCCAGAATTCTTTGGAAAAAGAAGGTGCGAATTTTGAAAAATCGCGGATGATACCCTTGATTTCTCGAAGCAAGGCAAGCATGTGAGACGTTTCTTCCGTTTCCACATCTTCATCTTTTTCATAAATTTCGGCATATGTGAATTTATCGTCCGTAAAACCTGTCAGAACTGCTCTTGATTGCGGTTCCACGATGACGCGAAAAACACCGCTTTGTGTTTTGACCGTTTGCTTGATTCTTGCCGTAACACCCACGGAATATACGTCATGAACATCTTGCACTTCCTTCATGGGATCTTTCTGGCAAACGATAAAAACGGGAGAATTTTCTTTGATTGCGTTTTCAAAAATACGTTTTGCGGGTCCTTTATCCATATCAATCGTCATGGGGATTCCGGGAAACGCAACGAGATTGCGCATAATTGCGCAGGACATTGTTATTTTTTTGAGGGATTCGGTTGTAACCATAGTTTTTGCTGTTTTCCTTTCGCTGTTTTTTTATCGGAGCGACCCGATTTCCGTTATATAAGATTGCAGATATTCTCTGCAATGTATCATCAAATATAAAAGACCTTATTTTAGTATTATATCACAAACTTTTTTTATTTTCCATAGTTTTATAAAAATAAAATACGAGAGATTCATATTTTTTTATAAAAATTCAAAAAATTCTCCGCTCTTGCGGAGAATTTTTGCTCTTTACAAGCCTTTTACGGCAAACATTAAAATGCCAAGCGCGGTTAAGACAACACCTGTAACGCGATTCAAAACGGTAGGAGAAGCCTTGTTGGCAAATTTCGCCGAAATCTGTGCAAAAATATATGTAAAAATCACGCAGAAAAACAGCAAGGAAATATCAACGGGAACTTCTGAAAGCGCAAAGTGGGAAGATGCGCCGACAAACGCCGTAAACATCATAATAAAAACACTTGTACCCACTGCCGTCTTCAGTTCATATCCGAGCACACCTGTCAAAATCAAAAGCATCATCATGCCGCCGCCCGCGCCAACAAAGCCGCAAATAAAACCGATTACCACACCGCAAAAGATCGACTGAAAAATCTTGACCCAACGTTTTTTTTGCGCATTGACTTCCTTTGTGGTCATAACGGGCTTCACAATAAATTTAATCCCCAGAATCGTCGTCATAATCAAAGAAAAGGAGCCCATGGTATTCTGAGGAATGTGTGATCCCGCATAACTGCCCATAAATGTAAAAATCAAAACGGTAATCAACATGATTTTTCCGTTCTTGATATCCAGATTGTCATTTTTCCAGTATGTATGAGCAGAAACGGCAGAAGCCAAGACGTCGGATGCCAGCGCAATGCCGACAGCCATATAAGAATCCGTTCCGAGAAACGTGATCAGCATAGGAGAAATGATAGATGCTGCCGAAAGTCCCGAAAGTCCCGTGCCGATACCAGCGCCCAATCCCGCCATCAAACAAACAAGTAATTCCACTAAAAATTCTTGCATAAGCATTCTCCTCTCCGTTATGTAAAAGAACAGACGCTATCGGGTCTGTTCTTTTATTTTATCAATCAAATTGTCATTGTTTTATCCGGGAATTTCCGGCATACCCGTGATGTATTCCATCAAAGGTTCCGTGATAAACGCAACGAGGAACGACGTGCGCAGCACTTCTTCTCCGTACAAAGAAACAATATCCTTCGTCGTATACGTTTCTCCGTAATATTCCGTGTATTCCTCTGCCATCAGTTTCAGATCTCTTTCGTAATCCTTTTCCGCATAATCCAAGTCAAGCTCTCTTTGAATGGCAACAGCTATCATATAACTGTATGCCGCCGCCTTGGAACCTTCTTCGATATAAGTCAGATCGCTGCCGTCCGGATAGAGCAACTCTTTCATTTCTTTTTTGTTATAAGAATACCCGGCTTCCGCATATTCGAGAACTCTTTCCGCAACGTCGCGTTTGACGTAATTCTTAAAAATCTTTTCAAAATTTTTCAAAAGCTTATCCGGATAGGAGATCAGTTCCGATTGATCTTCCACATAGGTAACCAAAGCGTAAAAAATATAACTTTCAACGCGAAGCGCGTACTTCAATTCCCACATATTTTCGTAATCCGTAGCATTGCGAATGATTTCATTATCGTTATAGAGATCCTTGATTTCAATGGAAAATACAACTTCCTTGCCTGCAACCGTTGCCACACCGCAGTCTTCGGGATACGTTACGGTAACGTTGAACTTCTCACCCAGAGTATGTCCGAGCAGATGGCTTTCAAAATCCTCAACCAAAGAGAACAGCTTGATCAGCCTGCTTTGTCCGATAACGAACGAATAGTTGGAGCCCGCGCCCCCGTCAAATTCTTTTCCTTCAATCGTTCCTTTGAAATCAATGGTCAGCGTATCGCCTTTTTCCACGGTTTGTTTGGTCGTTTTCGCTGCTTTGAAAAAGTCGCCCAGTCTTTCCGAAATGTAACTGTCCGGATAAACGGCAGGAAGCGCTTTTTTGACGTTAACCGTAAACTTGACCGTTTTTCCTGCAAGAGCCGCGTCTTCGTAATCTTCATCCAATTTCATCGTAAAGAAAAATTCTTTTCCGATTTCCACCGTTCTTCCGACCGTGTTTTGCGCGCCCGCTTCGGTAACGGTATACATCAATGCCTCGTCAAACAAAGAGAAAGAGGAATTTCTGCAAACGTCATAACCCTTTACCATATCGTTTTCCGTATTATGTGTCCATTTTTCAATGGTTTCCGTTGCCTTGCCTTTTTCGTCGAGAAGCTCAGCTTTCACGAAAAAGTCAATGGTATAGCCGGTGGAAAGCGCGCAGGATTTCATATCTTCGGAAAGATATTCACGGTAATCTTCATATGCTTTGACAAGATTTTCATAAGGGATCTCCGAAATGTCCGCCAGTGTAACGTATTCGGAAATATCTGCATTTTCCATATCAAATTTTCCGCAGCCAGTAAAGAGAACTGCGCACATTGCCACGGAAAGAAGCAGGCAAAATATTTTTTTCATGCTTTCAAGGTTCCTTTCTTTTCATACAACATTCCATTTCGATACCCACAACTGTTTTCGGGTATCTTTGATTGATATGACCGCAATTTTAAGATAAATTCAACATTCAATTTTGCTTAAAAACAACAGTTGACCGCAAACTTCCTTAAAAATTCAAACTTTCTGCATTTTTTGGCGTATAAAGGAAAGCGATCGGTTCAATTTATCCAAATCGTGCGTACCGTCGGAAAGCATGACGGGAGATTCCAGAGTAACCGTTTCTCCGTTGTAGGGCTGCATGGAACCAAATAACGCATGAAAATCGATCTTTCCCTCTCCGGGGTGCAAAATCGGCCGTGTTACCCCCCACATACCGGGGGCGGTTTGCCCGCAATGGTCGCTGATATGGAGATGACCGATTTTGCTTTTCCAAATCGGACTCTCCGTAAAACGGGCGGTTTCTCCGATAAAATCCGCGTGCCTTGTGTCAAATGTAAAGCGAGCGTCCGGATAATGTTCGGCAATTTCCGAAACGGTTTCAAATGGAGAAATTCGGCATGGAACGGTTTCAACCAAAAGCTCCACACCGCGTTTCGCACAAATTTCATAAAGCGTTTCCAAAAGCGCAACAGCGTTTTTCAAATGCTCGCGGTCAAAACGACCGTCCCAAAGATGAAAAACCGCTCCCTTCGCGCCGACAGCTTGCGCCATGTCCGCATTTTCCGCAAAAATACGCAAGCCTTCGCACCGGCTTTCCTCATTGCCGAGACCGAGCAACGCGGTAATATCTTTTTCAAAATGGATCAGCGGCACCGGAATTGCCGCCCGTTCCAAATCTTTTGCAATCTTCGGAAGATTTCCGTAATAAGCTTTGAGCATCATCAGTTCAAAGCCGTCTGCGCAAATCTCATTCCGATACTGCAATATTAAACGGTAATCAAAACCGTTGGCTTTGCCAACGATGGTTCCCGTTGAACATAAAAGCTGATGTTTCATCGTTTAATAATAACGGATATTCGCAATTACTTTTCCGAGGATATAAACTTCTTTCGTAATAATCGGTTCCATCGTGCGGTTTTCCGGTTGTAAGCGGAAAATACCGTTTTCACGGTAAAAGGTTTTTACCGTGGCCTCTTCTCCGATCAAAACAACCGCGATATCACCGTTATCTACGTAATTGGTGCGGTTTACCACAACGTAATCGCCATCAAGGATTCCCGCTTCAATCATACTTTCCCCCTTGACCTTCAAGGCAAAAAGTTCGCCCTTGAGCGCACCCTTGGGCGGGCAGAATTCAAGATATCCATCGCAATTTTCCTGCGCGAGAATCGGCAAGCCAGCGGCAACCTGTCCCACAATCGGAATATTGGCGGCACGGGCAGCGGCGCGTTCAACATCCACGCGGAGTGTTCTGCTTTTTCCTTGCGCTTTTTGGATATACCCCTTGGCTTCTAATTTATTCAAATAGGAATGCACGGTAGCGGTGCTTTTGATTCCGAGCGCTTCCTGAATATCGCGCACGGAGGGAGAATAGCCGTTAGCTTCTGTTGCATCGCAAATATAACGGTATACTCCATTTTCTTTTTCGGTAAGATTCGGTTTCATAAAAGATCGTTCCTTCCTGTTTTTTGTTAAGACGGCTTTTCTTTTATCTTATCATATTTTTTTATAAAAATCAAACCCTTATCGGGCATTTTGATAAGATTTTTCATACTTTTTCTTAATTTTATTTAACATGGCAAGAAAAAACAACGGTTTCACACATAAATAAAACGGAAAAGTGAAATTCCGTAAAAAATCCGCAGTCTGAAAACAGGCGAAAACAAAGCTTTTCCTGCTTTCTTTCCGTCTGTTTTTTCTTTTTACAAAAAACTATTGCAATTTGCGGTGTTGTTCTATTATAATATTAAATGGAATGATCGTTGTGCAGGTATTCTCTCAGCATACTGCCAAGCAGATCGTCACGGTCAATTTTTCTGATGAGACTTCTTGCATTTTTATAGTTGGTAATATACGTGGGGTCCTCCGAAAGAAGATAACCGACAATCTGATTGATGGGGTTATAACCTTTTTCAAGAAGCGCAGAATACACCTCCTGTAAAATCATTCTGTTTTGTCTTTCCTTATCACTCGCAAGAGGGAAGGTAACGGTTTGATCGGGTTGGTACATGGGCATAGTTCTGATCCTTTCTTTTTATAAGTTCTTTTCTATTGTATACCTAAAAATTTAATTTTTCAACATTTTTTTATAAAGATACGCAAAAAATCTTAAAATTTTTTCAAAAAAAATCCATAAAAAGGAGATTTGTATAAATGGAAATCAAACGCAAAAAAATCACAACGCAAGAAATTTACGCGGAGGAGCAAAAATTTGCTGAACAAGTTTCGGAAATCTGCAAAAACAAAAATCCCGACTTCAAAGCACTCGGATACGAACTTGATCTGGAATTCGGGCAAAAAGAAAACGAAGCCCAGTCTCGTTTCGAAGTTTTTTCCAATGACGAAACGAAAAAATTCGAATCCGGTTATATCAGCCGCGCCATGATTACCGTCAAAAGACAAAAAACGGAAGCTGAATTGGCAGAAGATGACCGTTTGATCAAAGAAAATCAAGCGATGATCGAAGCTTGCGAAACCGCAGAAGAAGCCGAACAGCTCGAAAACGACGAAGCGCTCCGCAAAAGCGAAGATGACAGTAAACGTTCCGTTGCATTTACCTGCGCCATGCTTGTCCGTGCTTATAAATCCTTCTGGACGGAATGGGTATGTCTCGGTGACGACTTGAACCGTTTGGAAGCCGATCTTTCTGAATTTCTCGATATTCTGGAACAAAAACAAACGGAAGATGAAAATTCATAAAATTTATATTGTATCTTGCTTACAATTATGATATAATATTTGATATTTTTGAAAATAAAGGCTTGATTACGATTATGATTAAAAACGATCTTACAAAAACCGAATTAAAAACTTCAGATTTCGATTACGATCTGCCCGCGGAGTTGATTGCTCAATATCCGACGGAACAGCGCGATGCCGCGCGTCTTTTGGTGTTGGATAAAGAAACGGGAGAAATTTCACACCGTATCTTTCACGATATCACGGAATATCTCAAACCCGGCGACGTTCTCGTCATCAACGATTCCAAAGTCATTCCCGCCCGTATTTACGGCAAAAAGATCAGAAAAGATCTGACCGAAGGCGCAGACTGCGAATTTCTTCTTCTTCGCCAACGCTCCCTCGACCTCTGGGAAACGATTGTCCGCCCCGGAAAAAGACTCAAAGAAGGTGCGCGCGTCCGATTCGGAAACGGCTTACTGGAAGCCGTCATCGAAGACGTAACGGAAGAAGGAAACCGTATCGTGCGTTTTGAATACGATCGGACAGGCGGAAAAAATCTGTACGCCATTCTGGACGAAATCGGCAAAATGCCCCTTCCCCCTTATATCACGCAGGAACTTCGGAACAACAGCGATTACCAAACCGTTTACGCAAGAGAAGAAGGCTCCGCTGCCGCTCCCACCGCAGGACTGCATTTCACGGAAGAACTGCTTGAAAAAATCCGCGCGATGGGAATTGAAATCGCGCCCGTCATGCTTCACGTCGGACTCGGAACCTTCCGTCCCGTGAAAGCTGACCGCATTACCGATCACGTTATGCACAGCGAATTCTTTACCGTAACCGAAGAAAGCGCTGAAAAAATCAACCGTGCCCGTAAAAACGGCGGCAGAATCATTGCCGTCGGAACGACATCCTGCCGTACACTCGAAAGTGCCTCCGATGAAAACGGAACGGTTCACGCGATGTGCGATGATACGGGAATTTTCATCTATCCCGGTTACCGATTCAAAGCGGTCGATGCACTGATTACCAATTTTCATCTGCCGCAAAGCACCCTCATCATGCTCATTTCCGCATTTTCAAGCAGAGAAATCGTGATGAATGCTTACGAAACCGCCGTAAAAGAAAAATACCGTTTTTTCTCTTTCGGCGATGCCATGTTCATTCAATAAGGAAACCTTAAGCTTCGTTTTTTCATTAAAGTCGTTTTCCTCATATATTCAAGGAGTTTGAAATCATGAAAATCGCAAAGGCTTCCCTTTTCGTACTTATTTTTACGCTCTTTGTTTTCGGCTGTTCTCACTCCGAATCCAAAGACTCTCCCGAAGGTTCGGTAAACGCCGTTTCGCAAGGTCTTTCGACCGAAAACACGGGAGAAGAAAACAGCAAAATCCTGCAAGGATTGATCGATTCACTTTCGGAAGAAGGCGGTACGATCTATATTCCCGCGGGAGAATATGCTTTTGCCCAAAATGGGAAACAGCGTTTGGGTGCGCACTGTATCAAAATGAAATCCAATGTCAGCATCGTCGGAGACAAAGACCAAACGATATTAAAGCCGATCGGAGATTCCTACGCCGGGCTTGATATGTTTTATTTTAACGAATATCTGGATATCGGAGAACCCATCTATCTGGAAAACTGCCGTTTTGAAAATTTTGTCATCGACGCTTCCCAAACCTCCTGCCGTATTTATACGTCCGCAGGAAAAGGTTTTATGTTCAATCTGTTCCGCAATTGCCACTGGAAAAACGTAACGGTCAAAAATACCGATGCAACTGGATTCGGGGTAGACTGCCCCATCGCCAGCAGTATGACCGATTGCGCAGCCGTCGGATGCGGCAAAGGCGCAACCGACGAAAGCACGGGTGCTTCGGGTTTTGGCATCGGTTTCGGATATTGTGAAGAAGAAAGCATCCGCATTGTCGGATGCACTGCCCGAAACAATCGGAAATTCGGATTTTTCTTCGAACATCAAGGGCTTTTCAACGATGAACTTTACGGGGTTTCCGGTGTTGCCGAACTTCTGGTCCGCAACTGCGTTTCACAAGGGAATCTCTATAATTACGGCGGTTTGATGTCAAGAAATACCGTTTACGAAACATGTTCGTCTTCAGATGCCATTCGATACGGATTTTATTTTGAAAATTCCGCCGAAACAAAAATAAAAAACTGTACCAGCCGAAACGATACACTGGCAGGCTTTGCCATTACCCAAAAAGAACCTTCTCCCCAACTTTCTTCCAAACCCAACGTTGAACTTTCCGATTGCATATGTGAAAACAACGACACCGGTGTAAAGATCACAGGTTCGGATACAGCACCATCCATCTCGGAGATCAGCATTCTGTGCTGCATTTTCAAAAATGTTTCACAACCCGTACATACGGAAGGAAACATTCGAAAACTCTGCTTACGCGGAAATGAATCCGATATCGGAATTCCCTGCTTTTCGGCGCAGATCAAAGACTTTATCAACGATGAAAACAGTTGGAACGAGAGCTGATCCCATCGTACTTATTTTCAATATATGCTTTTCCATCACGTTATAAAACCGAAAGAGGTAAAAAATGATAAACCGTAAAATTCCCGTAATTGCTGTTGCGGGTCCCACCGCAAGCGGAAAAAGTTCGCTTGCTCTCCGTCTTTGCAAAGATTACAACGGCGAACTGATTTCTTGCGATTCCATGCAGATCTACAAAGGTATGGATATCGGAACGGCAAAACCGTCTCTTATTGAGCGCAGTGAAATTCCGCATCATTTAATTGATATCTGTGCCCCCAACGTTGACTTTTCTGCCGCCGCGTTTACCGAATTGGCATCTGCCGCCATTGCAGACATCCACGCAAGAGGAAAAATGCCCGTATTATGCGGAGGTACGGGATTGTATCTCGATTCCCTGCTGAAAGGGGTAAATTTCGGAGAAATGGACTCCGATCCCGACTATCGTGCAGAGCTTTTTGCTTTTGCGGAAAAGGAAGGCGCGGAAGCGCTCCACCGTCGCTTGCAAGCCGTTGATCCCGAAGCCGCTGCGGCAATCCACCCGAACAATATCAAGCGCGTGGTCCGCGCATTGGAAATCTGCAAACTTTCCGGCGTGACCAAAACAGCGTGGGATAAAAACGCGGTAAAAAACGAATCGCCCTACGCGCCCTGTATTCTTGCACTCGATTACAAAAACCGCGAAAATCTGTATGCGCGAATCCATATGCGTGTGGATGAAATGTTTGACATGGGATTGGAAGAGGAAGTCCGTTCCTTACTGAACGAGGGATATCTCTCGCCCGACACCACGGCAAGCGGCGCAATCGGTTATAAGGAGCTTCTCGGTTACCTCCGCGGAGAAATGACCAAAGACGAAGCGGCAAACGCAATCAAGACTGCAACCCGCCATTATGCAAAACGGCAATTAACATGGTTCCGAAGAAATCCCGACATCCATTGGCTTTATCCCGATGATGACCGTTATGAGGATTACGAGCAGTTGGTCTGCGCGGCTCACGCCATCATCGATATCCACGCCGTTCATTCTTGGAACACGTAAAAACAAAGGAGTCTCTCCCATGCAAAACGGCAAACCAATCAATTCAAAAAAAATCCTGACCGTTTCTCTTTGTTTGCTGGCCGCAGTTTATCTCATTTATCATATCGCCCGCGGATTGCGGCCCGAAGCCGAATTTTTCGCGGTCCGGCCGTACACGGCATACGACAGCCAGATTTTCACGGGATATATTTTCAGAGAAGAAACGGTTCTCACATCCCGGACGGCAGGCTCCCGTAACTATCATTATTATGACGGAGAAAAAGTTCCCGCCAATCGCTCCGTCGCCGACATATATACATTTGAAAACAAAGCGGTTTCCGCAAAAATCGCCGATATCAAAAAACAAATTGAAATTTTCCGTTCTGCAATGTCTCTCGGAAAACTGACCGTTTCCGAAGTCAATCAAAAAATTGAGCTGGTTTCGTATGAAATCATTCAGAAAAATGCAGCAGGCGATACTGCCGCGGCAAATACGCTCAGCGACAAACTTCTGGTGCTGATGGCAAAAAAAGAATTGCTTACTTCGGGAAAAAGCAATTATGATGCGGAAATCGCCAATTTGGAAAGTCAAAAAAATTCGCTCGTTGCCTCTTTGGGAACACCTGCGGAGAGCATTCTGACATCAACCTCGGGTTATTTCTATTCCCATACGGATGGATACGAAGAAATCTTCACAACGGCAGCGGCTAAACTTCTGACCGTGGAAAATTTTGATCTTTTAAGCATGACCGCTCCGGCAAACAAAACAAACGCAATCGGCACGCTGGTTACCAGCGCGCAATGGTACTACGCCGCAAAAGTTCCCGAAGAAAACGCGGACGGTTTTCTTGTCGGCACCGTTTACGATTGCCTGTTTCTGGATAACGGCTACACGGAAACCATTCCCATGAAACTGATTTCAAAAGAAACGGCATCCGGACAAACACTGCTTGTCTATTATTCTTCCTCCATGCCGCGTGACTTTGACACCACTCGCGTACAGCGCATGCAGGCAACAAGAGGAACTTACGAAGGCTTTCGTATTCCCACCGAGGTTGTACGCGCGGAAAAAGGAAAAACTTTTGTATATATCTTTAACGAGGGGACTGCCAAGCGTAGAGAAGTCGTCATTCTTTGGGAACAAAACGGTTATTACATTGTTTCCGCAAACGAAAAAGCGGACGGTAATATGCTTGCGCTCAACGACCTTATCATTATAAACGACACCGATCTATACGAAAATAAATTTATCAATTAGTCTATCTTTCAGAAAGGAAACCATCATGACAGAAGCCAAACAGTCGGAAATCCGCGAAAATATTACCCGTATTCGCAAAGATATGTCTGCCTATCCGAATACCCAACTCATGGCGGTCATCAAAACGAGAACCGCAGAGGAAATCAATTTTGCAATACGCGAATGCGGTATTACACTCGTCGGCGAAAACCGTGTACAGGAACTGCTTTCGCATTATGAAGAAATCGATAAAACCGCCGAACTGCATTTTATCGGTACATTGCAAAAAAACAAGGTCAAATATATTATTGACAAAGTTGACATGATTGAATCGCTCGACAGTGAAAGTCTTGCCGAAGAAATTCAAAAACGCGCGGCAAAAATCGGCAAATGCATTCCCGTTCTCATCGAAGTGAACATTGGCAGAGAAGAAGCAAAAAGCGGAATTTTCCCCGAAGATCTGGAAAATTTTTGTCTTGCTTTGAAAAACTGCCCAAACCTTTCCGTTCGCGGATTGATGACCATTGCGCCAAATTGTGAAGATAAAAATGAATATCATCGTTATTTTTCGGAAATGAATCTTTTAAAAGATCGCGTTTTCCAGAAATATTTCCCCGAAACGGAAGCTCCCATCCTTTCCATGGGAATGTCCGGAAGCTTTTTCCAAGCGCTTGAAAACGGTTCCGACATCATCCGCATCGGTGAAGGTATTTTCGGGAAACGAAACGCTTTGCCTAAAAAAGAATAATCCTTTTCAATTTGCACAAATTTTTTATTTTTTTCAAAAAACGATTGCAATTTCTATATCTATTATGTTATAATAATGTATATATGAGATTTCATAACAGAAATAATTTCGGAGGTATAAAATGGGCTTGTTCAATTTCAATAAAATCAAGGACATGGTTTACATAGACGAAAATGATCCTTACAAATACGGAAAAGAAGAAAAGGTGGAAGAAATGAAACAGGAAGAAACGCTCGCTCCCGCAAATACGACAGCACAAAAACCCGCGCTCGGCATTTCCGGTCAGGAAGATTCCGTTGTTGAACTCAAGGTTGTAAGACCCGAATCGTTCTCAAACGTAACGGAAATCGCAGACTACCTGCTTAACCATTGCACCGTTGTTCTCAACCTGGAAGCAACAAACAGAGAAGTTGCAAAAAGATTGATCGACTTCCTTGCAGGCGTTGCATATTCTATTGACGGTCAGCTGAAAAATGTTGCAAACAACACTTATATCATCACACCCTGCAATGTTGATGTTGCCGATACACAAGTAAGAGCTGCGGAAGCACAGCAAAATTTTGCTAATCAGACAGCAAACACAAACTCCGGTTTGACAAGCGACAGTTTGTTCTAATACGTAAAAGCAAGACGGGGCAACAAAGCCCCGTCATATTTTTCAATAACAAAAATATTTATTTTGATGCCATTCAGGTACAGGGAGAATTTTTCATGACACCGCTTAAACCCGAATCGCTTTGCATACAGACTTTTTCAAAAACCGCTTCGGGATATGATCCAAATGAGGTGGACAGTTATATCCGCCGTCTGACCGAAAACTATTCCCTTTTATATCGGGAAAATGCCATGCTTTTGAAACAACTGCGCGAAACTTCCGCAAAGCTGAACGAACTTACTCAAAAACAGATGCTCAACGATGCCAAAATACAAAACGCACAGGCAAAACATGACAAAATCATTGAAGATGCTTATATCAAAGCCGACGACATTTTAGCTTCCGTGCAAATGAACTGCGATTCTATTCTGCGGCATTTCAAGGAAAAAGCCGAAACGGAAGAAAAAGCACTCGCCGAACTGAAAAAAAATATATTAAAATTCAAAAACGATCTGTTCGAACAGTACCGCATGCACATTGAATGGATCGAAAATATCTTTCCCGAGCATGACGGAGAACCGGATTGGACGCCCGATAGTTATGCGCAGCATATCGTACTGGAATTAAAACGTAAAATATCCGATCAATACGGATTTTTCCCCGAATCAGAAGAATACGGGAAAACGTCCGAATCTTCTTTGGAAAAAGAATGCAAAAAAACAAGCGCGCCCTCCTGCACTTGCTCCAAACGCGCGCAAACAAAGAAGAAAAATGTCAAAAAAGCACCTTCCGTCATGGAATTGATCGATGAATACGAAGAACACGATGCACGGTTTGCAGAAAACACTGTTCCCGAGCAACAGTTTATGTTAGATTTCGATCATCCTTCGGGCAAAGGTGTTACAATGAAAAAAAAGAACTAAAGGAGTTTTACCATGCTTTTATGGATTTTGATTATTGCGGCTTCCATCATTCTGGATCAAGCAAGCAAATGGATCGTTGTCAGCACCATGGAATACGGCGAATCCATCGTACTGATCAAAAATATTTTTTCTTTCCAATATATCCACAATTACGGAGCTGCCTGGGGAATGTTCAGCAATCACCGTTGGGTCTTCATGCTGATTACATCTCTTGCACTGATTGCTATGCCGATCATCCTTTACCGTTACAGAAAGCTTCACTTTCTTTTCGGACTTTCCCTTTCTTTGTTCATCGGCGGCGCTGTCGGTAATATGATCGACCGTATATTTCTCGGTTATGTCGTAGATTTTCTGCAATTTACTTTCATTGATTTTCCCATCTTCAACGTTGCGGATATCTGCGTGGTTTGCGGCGCAATTATCATGATGGTTTACGTGATATTTTTTGACAAAGAGCTTTTCACGGACAAAAAACAAACCCAAAAAATTGCAGTAGAGGAGAACACTGCCAATGACGGAACAGATCAAGAAAACGCTGACAACGGAAATGGATGATATCGGAAAACGTCTTGACGTTTTTCTTTCGGAAACGGAAGAGGAACTGACCCGTTCTCAGGCGCAAAAGCTTTTGTCAGACGGTTTGGTTTCCGTCAATGGCGTTACCGTTGCAAAAAATTATAAAATCCGCAAGGATGACATCGTTGAATTTTATTATCCTGCCCCGGTTCCCTGCCGCGCGGAAGCGGAAAATATTCCGATAGATATTATTTTTGAAGACGACGATATCATTGTTGTCAACAAACCCAAAGGCATGGTCGTTCATCCCGCGGCGGGAAATTATACGGGAACACTCGTCAGCGCACTGCTTTATCACTGCGGAGAAAGACTTTCCGCCATCGGAGGTGTGATCCGTCCCGGAATCGTACACCGCATTGACAAAGACACAAGCGGACTGCTTGTGGTTGCCAAAAACGATGCCGCTCATCTTTCTCTTTCCGAACAGATCAAAGACCACAAGGTCTCCCGCATTTATCATGCAATCGCCATCGGAAAAACAGACTGGAATTTTACCGTAGATCTCCCCATCGGCAGACATCCCGTTGACCGAAAAAAAATGGCGGTAATCGAAAAAAATTCCAAAAATGCCATAACTCACGTCAGCGTATTGGAACAGTTTTCTTCCGCCTCTTATATCCGCTGTGAGTTGGAAACCGGACGAACACACCAGATTCGCGTACATCTTTCTCATAAAAACCACCCTTTGCTCGGAGATTTGATTTACGGAAGTCCCAAACTCCCGCTCAATCAAAAATTTGCGGGAATGTCTCAAGGCCAGTGCCTCCATGCGAAAGAGCTTCTGCTTACCCATCCGAAAACGGGAGAAGCTATGCATTTCGTTTGCGATATTCCCCCCTATTTCACAAAAATATTGGAAACGCTTCGAAAAACCAATTGATCGCCAAAACTTCGTTTCAGAAAAGGAATGCTTATGAAAAAATTTGAACACATTCTGATTGCCTCCGATATCGATGGCACTTTGCTTTGGAAATCACAATATATTCATCCCCGCAATTTTGAAAAACTTCGTTATTTCTGTGAAAACGGAGGACATTTCGCTCTTTCCTCAGGACGCAATTGTAAAGATATATTCGTAATTTCCGAAGAATTACAATCCTATATCAATATGCCCTGCATTTTGTGTAACGGAAGTTATCTTTTTGATTTTCAAACCAAAGAATTGTTGAATCCGTACTATGTGGATCCCATTCCTTTGATTGAAGCCTTTCAAGAAATGAAACGCAAATATGACCATATCGGGTTTCGCGCAACGGTGGAAGAAGGATTTTTATGTCCTGAAGAAGATGACATTGCGATTGGATTTTTAAGAGACTCCCATTTGGGAGATATTGCGTTCCAATATCCAATTTCCGAATTTGCCGACAAAAAAATATTCAAAGCGGTTTTCGTATCCAATGACACGCAAGCATTACGGTCTTTGCAGAATGAACTTCACGATCACTACAAATCTGTCTTCGATATAACCACTTCAGATGATACCATTCTTGAGATTATGCCTTTGGGAATCTCCAAAAAAACGCAATTTCCATATTTGAAACAGCTTTATCCCCATACCGAGCTCTGGTGTATCGGAGATTTCCACAACGATGTGGAAATGCTTTCCGGCGCAGATGTTGCCGTTTGCCCCGCAAACGCCGTTGAGGAAATCAAAAAAATCTGTCAATTGCAGGTTTGCCATTGCAAAGACGGCGCCCTTGCCGAAATGATTGATGAAATTGAAAAAAGAATCGATGGACTTCACATCATTTGAAACAAAATCGCCGAGGAAAACCATTACGGTTTCCTCGGCGATTATTTTTTAACCAAAAAGATTAATATCTCTTTTTATGATTCAAAATATTCATGATATCATCGACGTTGCGGGAAGGAACGAGAGTTTCCGCAGTGTCCTGACCACGGAACTGATTCATGTTCTGTGTTTCGGTGGTCTGTGCATAAGCTTTGTATGCGCTGAATGTATCGGTAGCGACAGGAGCACTCTTCTTTGTATCCTGGAAACCGGTTGCGATAACGGTAACCTTAATGGTATCGTCAAGCTTTTCGTCGAAAGCCAAGCCCCAGATGATCGTTGCTTCGGGGTGAGCTTCGTTGGAAACCATTGCGGAGGCTGTTTCAACTTCATCAAGGCTGATGTCGGGAGAAGCCGTGATGTTGATCAAAATACCGGTAGCGCCGGAAATAGAGGTTTCAAGCAGAGGGCTGGATACAGCCATTCTTGCAGCGATTTCAGCTTTGTCTTTGCCTTTGCCTTCGCCGATACCCATGTGAGCATAGCCCGCATCCTTCATAACGGAGGAAACGTCAGCAAAGTCAAGGTTAACGATACCGTGGCTGCTGATCAAATCGGAAATACTCTGAACACCGTGGCGGAGAACGTCGTCGGCATAAACGAAAGCGTTGAGAAGTGTGATCTTGTTTTCAGAGATCTGTTTAAGTCTTTCATTGGGGATAACAAGCAAAGAGTCTACGTACTGGCGGAGATTTGCAATACCTGCTTCTGCCTGAATCATACGTTTTCTGCCTTCAAAGGAGAAAGGCTTCGTAACGATACCGATGGTCAGAATGCCCATTTCTTTTGCGAGCTTTGCAACAACGGGAGCCGCACCCGTACCTGTACCGCCGCCCATACCGGTTGTGATGAACACCATATGTGCTCCGCTAAGGATCTGCTTGAGATCGTCAACGTTTTCTTCGGCAGCCTGCTTACCAACCTCGGGATTGGAACCTGCACCGTGGCCGTTTGTGATTCTTTCGCCAATGATAACTTTTGTTTTTGCATTGGATGCGGTAAGAGCCTGTCTGTCGCAGTTTACGGTAATAAATTCAACGCCGCGGATGTTGGAGTCCAACATTCTGTTTACGGCGTTTCCACCGCCACCGCCCACACCGATAACTTTGATTTTTACACCGCTGTCATAGTATGCTTCGGTTTCAGTGGTTTCTGAAGTGTATCCAAATAAATCCATTTTTATATTCCTCCTAAAATAATGAACTTGATAAACATATACAATACCATTGTAATCTTTTTTTTCGAAATTTGCAATATGTTTTTTGAAATTTTATGAGGAAAAATCAAAATATTTTTTAAAAAACAGAGTTAAAAACAGAATTATTGACAAAATATGTAAAAATTATTTTCTGTCAAGCAACACCCGTAATTTCAAAAGTCACTTTTTCCGCCGTCCACGCATAAAGCGTTCCTGTAATACTTGCCATATTTTCGGTCAGGTAGACGACAGCTTCTTCGCAAAGATCGAGCTTTTCTTCCAAATCTTTTTTATTGCCGAACTTGATGGTATAGCGACCGTCCACCACCGCAGTCAGGTTCGCTTCTTCATCCAGATACAGTTTGGTAAAAGACTCAAACAAACTGCTTTCGGAAAGCGTTTTCATTAAAAGCGGAATCGTTTCTTTGTCAGCCTTTTCAAGAAAAACGATTTTTTTCCCGATTCCAAATTGTTTCTCATCCGTATCAATATCGGGCAAACGTAATTCAGCCGCTTCGATATCCAAAAGTTCCGAGTCGGAAATTTCTTCCAGAATCAAAAGCGAATCGGAAACCAGATAATATTTTTCATCGATCTTCACGTAAAAATCCGCAGTATATTCTACCGATTCAATGATGATCTCCGAAGGAAATTTTCTCTTCACACTCACGGATTTGATATACGGACTGAGTGAAAGAACGGAAGATTCCGCTTTTTTCACATTGACGGAGAAAATATGGCGGTTTAACGGAATATCTGCCGCCGCAAGAATCTCATCTGCCGTCATTTTTTGATTATAAAGAACAGAAATCGTTTTCACTCGGAAAAAGAAAAGAAAAGAAAACGCAATGGAAAGCGCCGCCGCGCTCATAAAGAAAACGATTAAAAATTTTCGGCGCAGTATCTTCCCCGGAGAAGATTGAATCGTTTTTGTTTTTTTCTTTTGTTTCATGAATGCCTTCCTCTTGCCATGGCACGGCTTTTATTTTTCAGTTTTTCCTTTTGCCGTATACAAGAAAATCACAGCTCCGTATATACGGCAATGAAAGGACAAACTATTTCCGTTTTCAAACATTCAGACTTCTTTTTGAGAAAGCAAAAGAAGATCTTCGTAAATATCAACGGCGGCATTGGGCTTTGCAAACGCTTGAATGGCGTGACTCAGAGCGACGCGCGCTTTTTCGTCATTCAAAATCTTGTTCACGCTTTCCGCAAGTATGCCGGGGGTCAGATTTTTCTCTTCATGCAAAACGGCGGCACCGGCATCGGCAAGGCGTTTTGCATTTTCATATTGATGATTGTTTGCCACGTTGGGAGAAGGAATCAAAATACAAGCCTTTCCGAGAAGTGCCATTTCCGCAATGGTCATCGCGCCCGCGCGGCAGATCACAAGATCGGCTACTTTTTCCCAAAGGGGCATATCGTAAATATATTCCAGCAAACGAATATTGGGTTTATCTGTCAAACCGTATTCGGCAGCCTTTGCCATCGCCGCTTCATATTCGATTCTTCCCGTTGCATGAATGTGGAAAATGTCGGGACGGTGCGCAATTTCATCGCGCATAAGAGCAAGGATTTCTTCGTTGACTCGCTCGGCACCCAAGCTTCCGCCAAAGGAAAGAAGGATTTTTTTCACGTTTTTCGGAATACCGAGCTTTTCCCGTAAACCCGCTTCCGCTTTTGTATCGGGAAGCGTAATCAAAGGATTGCCAACGCAAAGAACCTTTTCTTTCGCCTCAAACGCTTCCTCTGTCGTCGGAAAATTGATATAAATACGATCAACTTCCTTTTCCAGCATTTTGACGGCTTTACCGGGAATCGCATTGGATTCATGGATGGCAGTCGGAATGCCGAGTTTGGCAGCGGCGTGAATTAGCGGCCAGGAAAGATAACCGCCCGTTCCCACAACAACGTCGGGCTGATAATCCAGAAGTAATTTTTTCGCTTTGATGGGTGCCGTAAAATAATAATATGCGGTTTTGATATTGGAAAGAGAAAGACTGCGGCGCAATCCGCGCATTTCAATATGATAAAGCGGATAACCTGCCTTACCGACAAGATTGTTCTCCATTCCCTTTTTCGTTCCGATAAACGCAATCTGCGCTTCCGGATCGTTTGCTTTGACTGTGTTGGCGATGGCAATGGCAGGATTGATATGACCGCCCGTTCCGCCGCCCGCAAGGAGAATTTTCATGATGATGGATTCCTTTCTGAAAAATTGTATGAGTGATAGAAATTACTGTTGAAAACCGGTTCTTTCTCCCGAAGAGAAACGGGAAATGGAAAGAATGATACCCATTTCCGCAAGCTGCATGACAAGCGCCGTACCGCCGTAACTGAAAAACGGAAGCGCTATACCCGTCGTGGGAATGGTTGTAGTAACTACGGCAATATTCAAAACCGCCTGAATCCCGACTTTCAAAGTCAGTCCCATCACAACGAGAGCGGAAAACGTATCCGGCGCTTTGGTGGAAATCAAAAATCCCCTCCAGATCAGAAGCAAAAACAGCGTAATCAAAACCATCGCGCCGACAAATCCCAATTCTTCGCAAACGATGGCAAAAATGAAGTCGTTTTGCGGTTCGGGAAGCCAAAGGTGCTTTTGATAACTGTTCCCCAGACCAACGCCGAAGAAACCGCCTGAACCAATGGCAAGCAGACTCTGATACGGCTGCCAAGCACCTCCCGTAGTATCGTTTTCGGGATGTAGCCATGCATCCACGCGCGCCTTCGTATAATCCGTAAAAAGCACAAGCCCCGCTGCCGCAGCAGCGAAAGAAGCACCAATACCGCCAACCCAACGCATATCCGCACCTGCAATAAAAATCATGCCGGCGCCGATGATAAAGAGAATGATCGTCGCGGACATATGCTTTTCCAACGCAACCGTTCCGCAAACCAGAACGACAATACAAGCGGGAGCCAGAATGCCGTATTTGAAGGTTTTGGTTTTTCGCTCAAATTTGGATATGTAAAGCGCCATCATCAGCACGAGCGCAAATTTCATAACGTCCGAGGGCTGAAACTGCACGATCTTAAAGTCAACCCAACGGGTTGCACCCTTATTCGTTACGCCAATCCCCGGAATAAAAACGCATAGCAAAAGCAGATAACTGACTGCAAAGATGGCAGGCGTGGCTTTTTTCAGAAATCCGTAGTCCACGACAGACATGACGAGCATGGCAATAATTCCGATCGTTGCCCAAAGCAATTGTTTTTTGATAAAATAGAAGCTGTCTCCCATTTCCGAAAGTGAAAAAACGTAACTTGCGGAAGCAACCATGATCGAACCGTAACAAGTAAGAAGAACGACGATAATGAAAAACGGTCTGTCAACGCCTCCGCGGATACGGTAAACCGTTGAACGGTCGGGAGAAAGCAAAGTATTTAAAACCTCAAGAAAGAGGTTCTGTTTCGGTTGGGGAATCGGTTGTCTGACGGGGTGATTTTCGGTATTTTGATGTTTTGTCACATTGGGCATAAACGCACCTCTTTTCGTTTAAATGGACAAACAATACATGACTGCGCACAAAACGGCGGTAATTGCACCTGCAACGAAAACGATTTTACGTTCGCTCCAGCCGCATTTTTCAAAGTGATGGTGAATGGGCGCCATTTTGAAAATTCTTTTTTTGAAAAGCTTATAGGAACCGACCTGCAAAATAACGGAAACGGTTTCAATGATATAAATGAGTCCCACGATCAGAATCAAAATGGGATTGTCACAAAGGAAAGCAAGTCCCGTAACCATGCCGCCGAGGAAGAGAGAACCCGTGTCTCCCATAAAAATTCTTGCGGGATTCCAGTTGTAAACAAGAAAACCTATCATACCGCCGCAAAGCGCGCCCGCAAAACAAACGACCGCATCGGCGAAAGCAAGACTCATGACGGTAAATCCGAAAAGCGCAAAGAAAGCGGAGATCACTGCCGTAACGGAAGCACAAAGTCCGTCAATACCGTCCGTGAGATTGACACTGTTATCCACGCCTACAATGAGGATGACTGCAAGCGGATAAAACGCAATGCCGAGGTCCCATTCGATTTCCGTAAAAGGAATCGGAATCACGGTATCCATATAGCCGAGCGAACACATCATACCAACATAGAGAGAAGCAACAACAAGCTGCAACAAAAATTTCTGATACGCTTTTAATCCCTCATTTTGCTTTTTGATCAGTTTCGCATAATCATCCACCATTCCGACAGCGGCAAAAAGCGTTGCCATTGCAAGGGTAATCCAAAGGGGTACCAGCATTTCTTTGCTGACAGCAAAGAACGAAAGCACTGCCATAGTCAGCAAAATGGCGATAATAAAGAAAATTCCTCCCATCGTCGGCGTTCCCGCTTTGGATTTATGCCAACGCGGACCAATCTCGTAAATCGGCTGATTCATTTTTTTGCTGATCAGCACGGGGATATACTTTTTAGACAACAGTACGGTAACGGCAAAAGACAGCAGTACCGAGAGAATGAAAAAAATGAGCATGGCAATTCCTTTCTGTTATGCATCGATAAATTTTATTTTTCTTTACGGTTTGATGCCGGATCAAAGCAATCGGATCAGCCGTTCGAGCGCAACGGCACGGCTTGCTTTGAAAAGAACGGCATCCCCCTCTTGCAAAACGGTTTTCAAGAGGCATACGGCGTTTTCCGCGTTCTCCGTATCTTCAATCGTAAAAACGTTTTCCGCGGGCATACCGGCTTCTTTTGCGCCTTCAGCAATATTGCTTGCCGATTTTCCGAACGTAATCAGTTTTTGAACGCCGACCCCTGCCGCATAAGCACCGACTGTTTTATGCGCCCCGTCGGATATGCTTCCCAATTCGCGCATATCCCCAAGAACGGCAACGGGACGGCATTTTTTTGTGGTTGCCGTATGCAGAAGCACGTCTAATCCTGCGCGCATGGATTCGGGGCTTGCGTTATAGCAGTCTTCAATCACGATCATACCGTTTTTTTCCGAAATGGATTGGCGCATATCTGCGGAAACGAATTCCAGAAGTCCCTTGCGGATATTTTCCTCGGAAACACCGAGAAGCAACCCGCACACCGCGCCGATCAGCGCGTTATATATATTGTGCTTGCCAATGGCATTTATACGCACGTCGCTAAGAAAATCCTGTCCGTGGAAAGCGATATCAAAAAGCATTCCGTCCTCTTGCGTGCGGATATTTCTTGCGGAATACGCCGCATTTTCATTCTCGATTCCGATATATATTTTCGTTAAACCCTCGGCAGGAAGATCTGAGAGAAGCGGTTCATCGCCGTTCAAAATCAGAATTCCGCCTTTTCTCATTCCTTCTCTGATCTCCGCTTTAGCATCGCGGATGCCTTCACGTGAACCGAGATTTTCCAAATGTGCGCTTCCGATATTGGTAATAACGGCAATATCGGGTTCGGCAAGATGGGAAAGATAAGCGATCTCCCCCTTGTGATTCATCCCCATTTCCAAAAGAAGCGCACGATGGGCGGCATGGAGATCCAACATCGTCAAAGGCAATCCGATTTCATTGTTAAAATTGCCTTTCGTAACGTTCGTCGGGTATTGCGTGCTCAAAACGGAATAAATAAATTGCTTCGTTGTGGTTTTTCCAACGCTTCCCGTAACGGCAAGCGTAATGGGATGGAACATTTTTTTATAAGCGCGCGCAAACAATCCCAGCGCTTTCGTCGTATCGTTCACAAGAATGCACGGAAGCATACAGTTTTCCGGAACATATTCGGCAACGGCAAACACACAGCCCGCTTTTTGCGCAGCTTCCATGAAACGGTGTCCGTCAAAATTCTCTCCGCGGAGAGCAAAAAACACTTCTCCCTGTTTCGCCGTACGAGAATCGGTGGAAATCCCGTAGGCAAGCGGCAGAGATTCTGTCAGAGCGGGCGCAATGCCCTCGGTAAATTTTGCAAAGGTTTGAATATCCAAACCGTTTTTTTCTAAACTGAAATACATTTTTGTTTCCTTTTCTATTCGCTATGGCATTTGCTTTTCAGAGAATGCCCAAGGTCTTTTTTATGATTTCTTTTTCGGAAAACGCATGCTTTCCGTTTTTGTCAATGATATAATTTTCGTGTCCCTTCCCCGCAAGCAGAATAATTTCTCCTTTTTCGGCTTGACTCAGAGCCATCATAATGGCTTTTTCACGGTTTTCGATTCGGATATGGTTTTGTTTTTTCATTCCTCTTTCGATATCGTCGAGAATCGCGCTCGGAGATTCGTTTCTCGGATTGTCATTGGTAAGAATGACCAAATCCGCTAAAGTTTCCGCAGCACTTCCCATTTCGGGACGTTTTCCCCGATCCCGATCTCCGCCCGCTCCGAAAAGAACGGTCAGTTTTTTCGTGAAAGGGCGCAAAGAAGAAAGCGCGGCTGTCAGCGCTTCGGGAGAATGCGCATAATCAATATATACGGAAAAATCCGCGGGGAGTTCGATTTTTTCCAGTCTTCCCGCCGGGGAACGGAGTTTTTTAACGGCTTCGGCAATCGTTGCACCGTCAAGTCCTTCCAAATACGCGCAGGCGATAGCCGCCGCGCTGTTTTCAATGTGAAAAGAACCTATTATCGGAATATAAACGGGCAAAACGTCTTTTTCGGAACGCAGGGTATATCGAATTCCTCTGATATCGGATGTGGGAATGCGGATATGGAAATCAGCGTCGGGATTTCGTCCGTAATAATAGACGTTTCCTGCTGCAGAAAGCCCCATATATTTTGCCTCGGCATCATTGGAATTGAGCAATGAGTTTTTTGCTTGCGCGAAAAGTGCAGCTTTGGTATCCCGATAGGCTTCCCATGTTTTATGGTAATCGAGATGATCTCTGGAAAGTCCCGTGAAAACGG
The DNA here is from genome assembly GCA_015064845.1 of Oscillospiraceae bacterium. Lineage (GTDB taxonomy): Bacteria > Bacillota > Clostridia > Oscillospirales > CAG-272 > QALR01. Next base: position 64,504 of record SVRL01000004.1, read on the forward strand.
CTGTTTCAAATTGCAACCCGTAAAGCCTGTGTTGGGCAATGGCATGCGAGGATGCCTCCATGACAACGGTTTTTATGCCTTCTTGTTGCATTTGGCGAAGCATGGGATAAAGCACGTCGGGAGGCGGTGTGGTATAAGAAGATGGCAATCGAATTTCTCCGCTTACGTTTTCCACTGTGCCGATCAACCCCGCAGGAACTCCCGCTGCCAAAAGCAAGCTGTGCAGAAAAGAAGAAACGGAAGTCTTACCGTTCGTTCCCGTAACGGCAATCAGCCGGAGTTCTTTTTCGGGATGATTTTCGTAACGGCTCCATGCAAGCGCATAGCTTTTTCGGACGTTTTCCACTTCGAAAACGGGAATGGAAAGAGTGCCGATCCGTTTGGAGCCGCCAAGGGATACGATCACGGCAACCGCGCCTTTTTCGGGAGCGTGAGAGACATAGGAAAAACCGCTTTCATGAAATCCGTCTTCACAGAAGAAAACATCGCCTTTTTGAAGTTTTCGGAAGTCGGACCGGGGCATACCGATTTCGGCATCAAACGGTTTTTCCGCAAATAAAATTTCTTCCGGTTTAATGATATGAGAAAATTGCATAAATCCTCCGATGAGCAGAAAATTTTTCTTGAAAAATATTTTCTTTTCACATCCGGGTCTTTGCAATATGTTTCATTTGTCGGGATATCAATCCGTGAAATTGGTATGGCGGATATCCACGGTTATGACAGTTCCTTTGGGAGCCACGGTTCCTGCGGCAAGAGATTGTGTCATTACGACCGCACCCGAACCGTTCAACGCACCTTCCAAATGGATATTGAAGCCTGCATTCGCCAGCACTTTATTGGCTTGCGCGGCTGACATACCGAGTACATTCGGAACGGTGGCGTTCTTTTCCTCCGCCGCTTCACTCGTATACAGAATCACAAGTCCGTTATCCTTGGAAAGTGTGCTTTTTGCGGGCGGGATCTGATCGACAATGCTGTTTCCCGTACCCACAATTTCATAAGAAAGTCCCGCTTCACTGAGGCGCATGATCGCTTCATCCAAAGAAAGTCCTCTGTAATTGGGGAGATTGATTTCAAGCTTTGCAAGCTCTTCATCGGTGTATTCGGGTTCAATGCCGAGATAAGGAAGTACGTCGGCAAGAATTTTGGAAACATAGGGAGCGGCAACCGTACTGCCGTAACGGGAACCGATGGTAGGTTCATCCACGATAAGAAGGCAGATGACCTCGGGATCGTCCGCGGGCGCGTAAGCAACGGTGGACGCAATTCTTTTATTGCCCGAAGTACCTTTTTCGGTGGTACCTGTTTTCGCGGCAACGGAATAACCCTGAACGTAAGCGTTTTTCGCGCCGCCGTCTCCCGCAACACCGTCGGCAAGAATTTTGGAGATGGTATCGGCAGTCTCTTCGCTGATAACCTGACGAACTGCGGTCGTACCGAAGGAAGCAATAACACTGCCTTCGTCATCCACGATTTCTTTGACAATGTGGGGAACAACCATCGTTCCTCCATTTGCAACAGCGGCAACAGCCGCAATCTGCTGAATGGCAGTTACGTTATAGCGCTGACCGAAAGAATAAACCGCAAGGTCAACATTAGACATATTTTCAGCAGGCTTGTAAATAGAGCTCGCTTCGCCGGGCAGATCAATACCCGTTTTGCTGTCAAGCCCAAACGCTTTGAAATATTCCCCGTATATGGTAACACCGATTCGTTCGGCAAGCTGCATCATAGCAGGGTTGCAGGATTGCTGTAACGCTCCCGCGAAATCCAGAATACCGTGTCCCGTCGTTTTATGACAGCGGATGGGTTTTGACCAACCGCTGACAAGATATCCGCCCGTGCAGGTAAAAGTATTACTCAAGGAAGCGAGATTTTCTTCCAACGCCATGGACGTTGTGAAAATTTTCGACGTAGAGCCGGGTTCATATGTATCCGTAAGACATTTATTGTTCCAAGTGGAAAAAAGCAATTCGGATTGATATGCCAAATATTTTGTGGAATCCGCTCCATATTTTTCGGCATAATCGGCAAGCACCTCATCATAGTAGGAAGGAAGCGTTCTCGGTTTATTGAGATCGTAATAAGGGTACGTTGCCATCGCGTAAATTTCGCCTGTTTTCACGTTCATAATGATTCCGCAGGCCCGGGAAGCGCATCCGGATTCCAAGGCGGCTTCTTCCAGATATTTTTCCAGATAACTCTGGATTTTATAGTCCAGTGTCGTCACAAGATTGGCGCCGTTTTCGGCATCCACGTAGGTTTCGTAGTTATACGGCATAGAGCCGTTATTGCCGTCCTTCGCCGTCATGATCTTTCCCGACGTACCCGAAAGCGCCTTATTATACTGGTATTCCAATCCGTAAAGCCCGCCATCGCTTCCGCAAAAACCGATGACGTGGGAAGCAAGCGTACCGAAGGGATATACGCGGGTCGTGCTTTCCGAAAAATAGATCATATCGGAAAGCGTCAGATCTTTATCTTTTTCGGAAAGTTGCATATCCTTGTTTTCCACCATAAACGCACGAATCTGATTGGTAATTTCCTTATCGACGTTTTTCTTGATGGTACGGTCTCTGTATTTGGATTTTTTTGCTTCCCCATACACGAAATCATATTCCACTTCCAGAATTTCGGAAAGTTTTTCCGCAATCATTACGCGCACTGCTTCGGGATCGTCTGCTTTGGCAATATTGGAAGGATCTATAAAGACACGTTCGGTTGTGTAATTGGCGGCAAGCGTAATACCGTTTCTGTCTGTAATGGTGCCTCTGGAGGCAGAAATTTCCGTTTCATAGAGCATTTGCTCCAAAACAAGTTTTTTATAATGGGTATGGCGAATGATTTGCAGATAAAAAAGTCTGCCTATGACAACGAGTGTCAGTACCGTGCAAACGGAAAATACAATGAGCGCGCGCAATCTCATTTCCGAAGGCTGTCTGCCGAGGATGGATGCGGGTTTCTGTTCGTCGGGAGTGCGATAATTTGACATATTTTACGATTCCTTTCAATCGCATGGTCTGATTTGCTGATAAAAAACACGGGGAAAAATACAAAAAACAAGATAAAGAGAGGCGTACCGTTTTTTCGATAAAGTCCTCTCTTTGTTCCATGCCGGTATAGTATGTATATTTTATTTCTTGAAATTTATGATGGATCGTCTTCCGAATTTTCATTTTCTTCAGAGGTATCCTGGTCTTTATCTTGCGTTTCGATATAAACAACTCTGCCGCCGTCCTCTGAAAATCCGAGTTCTTTTGCAGAGTCAATGATTTCGGCAAACGAATATCGGTGATCCAATTCATTTTCCAAGGAAGCTTTTTTGGCAGCGAGCGAAACGGTTTGCTTTTTCAGAGTTGCAATCTCCGATGAAAGTTCTGAAATGCGAACCAGAGAAAAAACCGTACAAAGGATCAGCACCGTGGAAATCAAAGCAAGAAAAACCGTTATAAAGGGAAAAGGCGTTTTCTTCGTATCGGCTTTCGTTTTATATTCTCTGCCGCCGAAAAAAATATCCAAAATGAAAATTTGCAGTTTTTGCTTCATGGTTCCAAGTCCTTTCAGAGAACATCAGCGTTTTTTTGAACGATACGGAGTTTTGCGCTATGCGAACGGTGGTTATTTTGCAATTCTTCTTCACTCGGAAGAATCGGTTTTTTGTTGATCAGCGTAACGATCGGTTTTTTTCCGCAAACGCAAACGGGATACGAAGGAGGACAGGTGCAACCCGTCGCAAGAGAAGCAAAGGTATGTTTTGCGGCGCGGTCTTCCAAAGAATGGAAGGTGATAACCGCGATTCTTCCGTTCGGATTCAGATGATACGCGATGGTTTTCAAAGTGGGTTCAATGATGGAAATTTCCGAATTGACTTCAATTCGAATCGCTTGAAAGGTCTTTTTTGCGGGATGGTGTCCGACAGCGAGCAATTTTTTCGGCGTTACGCTTTTGATGATATCCACAAGCTCCGTTGTGGTTTCGATCGGTTTTTCCGCACGCGCACGCACAATGGCACCGGCAATACGGGAAGCGTTATTATCCTCGCCGTACATGCTGATAATACGTCGGAGCTCGGATTCGGAATACGTATTGACAACATCATAAGCGGAAAGCGCCGCACTTTCGTTCATGCGCATATCCAAGGGGGCTTCGGCATTATAAGAGAAGCCTCTTTCGGGCGTGTCAAGCTGATAAGAAGAAACGCCGAGGTCAAGGAGCGCGCCGTCTACTTTTTCGATGCCGAGTTGGGATAAAATTTCGGAAAAAGCAGAAAAGTTGTTTTTCACAAAAATAATTTTATCTTTGTAAGCCGCCAGTCTTTGGCTTGCCGCTTCAATTGCGGCGGCATCTTGATCGATACAAATCAGTTTTCCGTTTTCCAGGCGTTTGACGATTTCGAGAGAATGTCCGCCGCCCCCCAAAGTACAATCGACGTAGATACCGTTCGGATTGATATTCAACGCGTCGATGCATTCATGCAACAAAACGGATACGTGGGAAAATGTATGTTCCATAAAATTCAAATTCTTTCTTTTCAAAGTTTTGCTACGGGAAAGCAGAGTTTTCTGAGGAAAAACTTGTCAGGATTGTGGAAATGTTCGGACGAGGTTGTGGAAAACTCCGTGGAAACTGTGGAAAACTCTGATTTTTGCCGTATTTTTATTGGCAGTATATTTATTATAAAGGATATATATTGAAAATGCAAGACTTTTTACCGAAAAATCCACAGGTTTTTTTCAGCATACGATGTGGAAAAGTTCCCTTTTCGGATGGGAAAACCTTGTGTAAATGCTCTTCGTAAAGAAACGAAAAAAGGTTTTCCACAGGGTTACCTGCGCAAAAGCAAATAAAAGCGCGGAATTTGGAAAAAATTTCGGACAAGTTCGTCGGCATTTTACCAAATAATAAAAATTCCAAACAAAATACAATTGCGAAATTACAAAATATATGCTAAAATAAAATCACCGTATTATATTCCGAAAGAAAGGAAAATAAAAAATGAAAGTATCGCAGGAAACAGAAAATAAAATCACGGAAATGCTTTCCGAAATGACTGTAGAAGAAAAAATCGGTCAGATGCAACAGATCAGTTATGAAAGCTACCGTCCCGAAGTATTTGAACGCTTCCGCGCGTTGGGCGCAGGCTCTTTTTTGCACGTTCTGGGAGAAGAAGCGGATGAAATCCGTGCAGAAGCAAAGAAAACGCGTATGCAAATTCCCCCTATTTTCGGTATCGATGCCATACACGGCCACTCCCTTTGCAACGGTGCCGTTATTTTTCCCTCTCAGCTTTCGGCAGCTTGCTCCTGGAATCCCTCTCTTGTGGAAGAAATGGGCAGTGTTACCGCCAGAGAAGTAAATGCAGACGGTTTGGACTGGGTATTTTCTCCCGTTTTATGTTTGGGCAGAGATACGCGCTGGGGCAGAGTGGATGAAACGTTCGGCGAAGATCCGTATTTGGCCGGCACGATGGGCGAAGCCATCACAAAAGGCTATGAAAAGGACGGGCTGGTTGCCGCTTGTCTCAAACACTATATCGGTTACGGAGAAGCCACGGGCGGAAGAGATTCCTATGACACAGAGGTTTCGATCCGCAAGGTTCGCGAAACCTTTTTACCTCCGTTTCGCCGCGCTGTAAAAGCAGGAGCATCGACCGTTATGACCGCTTACGGATCCATTTCGGGTATACCCATGACTTTACACAAACAACTTTTGCGGGATATCTTAAAAGATGAAATCGGATTTGAAGGCTTTGTGGTTACAGACTGGTATAACATCCAATCCCTGCGCACCAAGCAAAAAGCGGTGGAAAGTTTTCATGACGGTGTACGTCTTGCCGTGGAAGCAGGAAACGATATGAGCATGAACACCTTCCGTTTCTACGATTCCGCAATAGAACAAGCAAAAGCAGGAAAGCTTTCCATGCAGTTGATAGACGAAGCTGTCCGCCGTATTCTTCGCGTAAAATTTTCGCTCGGTCTTTTCGATCCCGACAAAAAACGTTTGCCGCGTGAAGTGATCGGCTCTCCCGAGCATATTGAAGTCAACCGCAAACTGACCAGAGAAAGTCTTGTTCTTTTGGAAAACGACGGCATTTTGCCTTTGAAGACCAAACCGAAAAGAATTGCCGTTATCGGACCGAATGCCGATGACATCCGCGCGCAATACGGAGATTGGACCTTTTTCTCCCACCCCAATGAATCGCCTGCCGATTGCAAGCCTCTCGGCGATTATTACACGGTTCTGCGCGGTGTGAAGACGGTCTTTTCCGAAAGCGAAGTGGTTTACGCCAAAGGATGCCATCTCATGGAAGAAACGGATGATTCCATGCTGGCAGAAGCCGTTACGCTTGCCGAAAGCGCGGATATCGTGATTGCTGTTATCGGCGACTGCCTCAAACAAAACGGTGAAGGAAAGGACCGCGCAAATCTTGAACTTTCAGGCAGACAAAACGAGCTCATGCGCCGTTTGAAACAAACGGGAAAACCCGTCATCACCGTTCTTGTCAATGGGAAACCGCTCTGTATCGGAGAAGCCGTCAAAAACAGTGACGCTGTCATTGAAGCCTTCAACGGCGGGGACCTTGGAGGTCTTTGTGTTGCGGAATTGATTGCGGGCAAATTCAACCCTTCCGGCAAGCTTCCCATTTCATTCCCCCGTTCGTCTGCACAGATCCCCTGCTATTACAATCAATATTCCGGTTGGCACGGCGGAAAATACATGGATGTGGAAGAAGGAAATCTTTATGATTTTGGCTACGGACTTTCCTTTACAAATTTCTCCTATTCCAATCCGACACTATCTTCTGCCAAGGCCAAAGCAGGAGATACGGTAACCGTTTCCGTTGACATTACCAACACGGGAAATATCGACGGTTATGAAATCGCCGAACTTTATTACAATGACAGATTCAGTTCCGTTCTGACACCGGAAAAGCAGCTTTGTGGCTTTACAAAGCTTTGGATCAAAGCGGGAGAAACCGTTCGCGCGGAAATTCCGCTTGCGGTGGATGAACTTTCCCTGATCGATGCCGAGGGAAAAACGGTACTCGAACCAGGCGTATTTGACATCATGATCGGCGGAAGCCTCGCTTCCTTGCAAACGGCTGAACTCATCGTAGAATAACGAAATCTTTCTTCAAATTCTTTTCAACTGACAAAAAAGCGGCGAATCTCCGCTGATGGTTGCTCGCCTATCCAAGTTTTATTTATATCTAAACAATGCAAACGGCGAGGTTTGAATTGCGCAATTTCCTATAGTACAAAAAATCTCCCCCTGACAAGCAGGGGGAGATGAAAGCAAACGATATGGATCGGCTGAAATTATTCAGCAGCTTCTTCAGCAGCAGCTTCAATGAGTGCGCGGATAGAAAGGCTTACTTTGTGCTTTTCAGTATCGATGTCGATGATCTTGGCATCAACAACCTGACCGAGTTCAAGAACTTCTGCGGGAGCAGCGATTCTCTTGTTAGCGATCTGTGTGATGTGAATAAGACCGTCAACGCCGGGAATAATCTGTGCGAATGCACCGAAAGGCATCATGGAAACGATCTTAACGGAAGCAACGTCGCCGATGGAGTATTTATCGGTGAAGAGCTTCCAAGGATTGGTGTCTTCGGTCTTATAGCCGAGAGAGATTCTGTTCTTTTCACGGTCGAAGTCCTTAACGAATACTTCAAGAGTATCGCCGATGGAAACAACATCCTTGGGAGAAGAAATGCGCAACCAAGAAAGTTCGGTGGTGTGAACCATACCGTCAACGCCGCCGAGGTCAACGAATGCGCCGTAAGAAGTGAGGCTCTTAACCTTACCGGTGTAGTGCTTGCCTACTTCGATGTTTGCCCAGAAGTTTTCAAGAAGAGCTTTTCTTTCTTCTCTGATTACAACGCGGATAGAACCGATTGCACGTTTTCTGTCTTCTTTGATTTCAATGATTTTGAATCTCTGCTTTGTGCCTACGATGCTCTGAAGATCGCCGTTCTTGGGAACGTTGGTCTGAGATGCGGGAATGAAGATCTTCTGAGAGAGTGCGTATGCGATAACACCGCCCTTAACAGCTTCGGTGATCTTGCCTTCGATGATTTCTTCGTTTTCTTTTGCTTCAACAACTTTTGTCCAATTGTTGTGTGCATCAACTTTCTTCTTGGAAAGGGTTGCAATGCCGTCAAGATCGCTTACACGGACAGCAACAGCTTCAACTTCATCTCCAACCTTGAAAAGGTTTTCGAGTTTTGCCTGCGGATCATCGGTTACGTTTTCAATGGTCAGAACGCCGGTTACCTTAGAACCGATGTCTACGTGTACTTCGGTGTTGGTTACCGATGTTACGATGCCTCGAACGGTGTCTCCTGTATTTAAAGTTTTGAAAGATTCCTCAAGAAGTTGTGCGAAATTTTCCTGTTCGCTCATGGTGTTTTGTACCTCCTCAATTATGTAGCCGGGCGTGGAAGCTCCGGCAGCGATGCCGACTTTGCCGGTCATCTGTTTAATGTGAAACGGGATATCGTGCGCGGTCTCAATAAAATGAGTTTCGGAACAATGCTCTCTGCTGATGTCATAGAGTTTCTTTGTATTGGAGCTTTCTCGACCGCCGATGACGAGCATGGCATCGCATTCGCGGGAAAGCTTTTCAATTTCCTTCTGGCGCGTTTCCGTAACATTACATATTGTATCAAAAAATAAAGCATTTGTATATAGGTTTTTGAGAAATTTTTTACATTTTTGATAATCCTCCAAATTGTGCGTCGTTTGAGAAGCTAAAATGATTGATTTTGCACCAATTTCTTGTGCAAAATCACTTTCAAACGCTTTCGATAATTCAGAAAATCCCGAAAAAATGCGAAAATCTCCCCGAATATAGCTCGCAATACCGATCACCTCGGGATGCGTTGCCGTTCCGATCACAACCGTAAACGTGTCGTCAGAGGTATTTTTTTCCATGATTCTGTATATCTTTGCGACGAAGGGGCAAGTCATATCCGCAATTTCCGATTGCGGATTTTTTTGGACAAAAGTTTGCAGCGCAGCCAAAGCGGAAGAAGGGATACCGTGTGTACGCACGACGAAAACAGATTTTGAATCAGCATATTTCAGTTCTTCATCAAGATTGCTCTCCGAAAGTGTGTCGATTCCGTTTTCTCTCAACTTTTCATTCACATTCGGATTGTGAATCAACTCGCCCACGGTATAAATGTGGGCATCGGGTTTTTCCTTTGCCAACTGAAAAACGGCATCGACGGCGCGTTTCACACCGAAGCAAAAACCCGCATATTTCGCTGTGATAATCTCCATTTAATTTTGCTCCTCTTTTCCAAGCTCGCAAATTTTTTCAAAAATATATTTGGAAGCCGCATTGTATTCTGCCATATTGCCCTTTTCAAAGCCCAGATCTTCATAAGGAATCGGTTTACCGATGATAACCGTTACCTTACGGAACAAACGCACCCTGTAGTTTTTCGTCTTGATATGTACGGGAAGAATGCTGCACTTGGAACGGTAAGCAAAAAGGCCGACACCGCCCTTGGCATCTTCAACGGAAGGTTCTTTATCCGGAATACGCGTGCCCTGCGGAAACAGTCCGACGTAGTTTCCTTTTTCCAAAACTTCAATGGTAGATTTAATGGCTTTCAGATCGCCTGCGCCTCTGTTAACGGAAATCGTACCGAAAGAACGGAGAATTTTACCCAAAATCGGATTTTTGAAAAGTTCTTTTTTTGCAAAGAAATAGATTTGACGTTTCAAATGGATTCCGATAAAGAAAATATCGTGCATACTGATGTGATTGGCGCAAATGATGCAAGCGCCCTCTTTCATTTCATTTTCCAAGCCTTTGACTTCAATGCGGAAGAAAAGCTTATATATAGGCCAGAAAAGAATTTGGAAAAAACGGTACATTTTAGTCATGATAACAAGGTCCTTTCTTTAATTTTTTGTTTTTCTTTCAATAATTTCAAGAGCGGTTGCGATCACGGCATCAAAGTCGCCGGAATTATCGAGGAAAATGGCATCCTCCGCAGGAATTGCGGGCGCAATTTCTCTCGTGCTGTCCTGCAGATCACGCGCTTTCATCGCCTCGTAAACTTCTTGCTCGGTGGTATTTTCGCCCTTGGCAATCAGTTCCAGATAACGGCGGCGCGCGCGTTCCTTATCGGAAACGGTTACAAAAAATTTTACCTGCGCATGCGGAAGAATCACAGTACCGATATCACGGCCGTCCATGATGACATTATTTGCTGCGGCAATATCGCGTTGTAAGGAAAGCAAATGCGCTCTTACCTCGGGAATGGCAGAAACCTTGGAAGCATAAGCGGAAATTTCATTTGTGCGGATCAAACCGCCAACATCTTCTCCGCTCAGATAAATTTTTTGTTCGCCGTTTTCAAAACCAAGCGAAATTTTAACGGAAGGAAGCAAACCGATGACCGCTTCTTTCTCTTCGGGAGAAATTCCCGCGCGTTTTACGGCAAGACCGATCGTACGATACATCGCTCCCGTATCGGTATAAATATAACCGAGTTTTGCGGCAAGCGCTTTTGCAAGAGTGCTTTTTCCCGCGCCGGAAGGACCGTCCAATGCAATGTTAATCATGAGAAACATTCCTTTCTTAAATATATAAATGATAGATATTTTAATACTTTATCAATTCGGAAGCTGCCGAAAGCGCAGCAGTATAAGCGGTACAAAAAGCAATCTGAAGATTAAAGCCTCCCGTATATGCATCCAAATCCATAACCTCACCCGCAAAATAAAGGTTCGGACACTTCTTGGAGCGCATGGTCTGCGGTTCGATCTCCTTGACGGAAACCCCTCCGCTCGTTACGATGGCTTCCGTAATGGGACGAAAACCCGTAACGGAAACGGGAACACCCTTGATCAGCGCCGCTACGCGGCGGCGTTCCTCCGCAGTCACGGCATTGATTTTCTTATCGGGCGCGATTCCCGTCAGTTTGATGAACGGTTCGCGCAATTTAGAAGGTAAGAGCGCATCGAAGGCGTTAGCAAAATTGCGGTTTTTGTTTTTTTCAAAATCGGAAAGTAAGCGTTTGTCCAACGTTTGCATATCCAAAGCAGGCTTCAAATCAATGGAAAGGGTGTAACGGTTTTTTTCCATCGGACGCAAATGCGCCGAAGCGGAAAGAATCATCGGACCGCTGACACCGAAATGGCAAAAAAGCATTTCGCCGAAATCCTTATAGATAACCTTCTTTTTGACGGTATCCGTCACGCTGACAGCGACGTTTTTCAGCGCAAGTCCCATAGAAGCGGCGCAAATCTCGCTGTCTGAATTCAAGCCGACCAGAGAAGGGATCACAGGCTTCACGGTATGCCCCACGGATTTCGCCAAAGCATAGCCGTCTCCCGTGGAACCCGTAACGGGATAAGAAACGCCTCCCGTGCAAAGAATAAAGGCATCAAAGCCCGCATGGCGCTGTTTCTCCGAAACGACACCCGCAATCGTTCCGTCTTCATTCATGATCCAATCGGTGATACGCTCGGTTATAATGCGCACACCGTTTTGCAAACAAAATTTTTTGAGAGCGAGAACAATATCCACAGCGTTATCCGAAACGGGAAATACGCGGTTTCCCCTCTCGGTTTTCAGCGGAACGCCAAGCCCCTCAAAAAATTCCATGGTATCGGCAGACGAAAAACGATTGATGGCGGAATAGAGAAATTTTCCGTTTGCCGTAATATTTTTGATAAATTCTTCGGGCGTGCAATTGTTGGTCACATTGCAACGTCCCTTTCCCGTAATGCCGAGCTTTTTACCAAGAAGGGAATTTCGTTCAAACAAAGTAACGTTTGCCCCCAGCTTTGCCGCATGGCCTGCGGCAAACATGCCTGCGGCACCGCCGCCAATGACGGCAATTTTTTTCGGATTCATAAAATCATTTCCTTTTTATCATTATTTTAGAGAATAAACTTTACGGATTTTTATTTTCGGCAAGAAATGCTTCCGCTTCTTCCATTTCGAAAAACAATTCATCAATTTCGGCATCGATTTCCGAAATTCTTTCCGAAATTTCGGAAAGACGGACGTAATCGGTTGCCGCAGAAGAATTCATTTCTTCTTCCAACACGGATTTTTCTTCTTCCAACCGTTCAATTTCCGTTTCAGCCCTTTCAATCCGTTTTTCGGCTTTACGGATTTCAGCAGTCAATTTTTTTGCTTCCGCGTATTTGATTTTTCCTTCGGACTCCTGTTTTTCCGCTTTGACCGTCGTTTGCGCCGCCATACGGCGTTTTTCCTTAAACTCCAAATATTCGTCAAAGGTTCCGTGATAGTCATAAAAGCCGCCCGAAAGGTCAAAAATACGGGTAGCAAGCTTTTTCATGAAATAACGGTCGTGGGAAACGGCGATAATGGTTCCACCAAATGCGAGAAGCGCATTTTCCAAAGCTTCACGCGATGCAATGTCCAGATGGTTGGTCGGTTCGTCCAGAATCAGCAGATTGACTTTGGAAAGAATCATTTTGCAAAGCATAAGACGCGCTTTTTCGCCGCCGGAAAGAACGGAAACCTTTTTCTCGATATCCTCCGCAAAAAACAGGAAGCCTGCAAGCGCGGTACGTATTTGCGTGATCGTCAATTTTTCATGTGCGCTGCACAACTCTTCCAACACGGTTTTATTTTCGTCAAGCGTTTTCTGTTCCTGATCGTAATAGCCCGCAATAACACCCGTGCCGTATTCAATGACACCGCTGTCGGCTTCAATAAATCCCCCCAACACTTTGATAAGCGTGGATTTTCCGCAACCGTTCGGTCCCATAATGATAACGTGATCCCGTTTTTTAATCATAAATGAAAGATCGGAAAACAGATTTTTCTGTCCGAAGGACTTGGAAAGACCGTCCGCTTCCAGAACGTCGTTTCCGCTTTCGGCTGCTTCTGCGAAAGCAAGACGAATGCTTCCGGGCGCACGTTCCGGCGCATCGATTTTTTCCATGTGTTCGATCTGCTTTTTCTTGCTTGCTATGGTAATATAGTTATGCTCCTGACCGAAGTGAATCTGCGTCTGAATAATACCTTCTATTCGCGCGATCTCCTTTTGCTGAAGATCGTACATCTTTTGTTGACGCTTTCTCGCTTCCGTCTTTTGCACGGCAAACGCGCTGTAATTTCCCGTATAAAGCTCCGCCTTGGTATTTTCGATATCCAGAATTTTCGTAGCGGTACGGTCCAAGAAATAACGGTCGTGAGAAACGAGAAGCAATGTTTTGGGATAAGAGCGCAAATGTTCTTCCAGCCAATAGAGCGTATCGGTATCCAGATGGTTGGTCGGTTCGTCAAGGATCAGGATATCCGGCTCAACGAGAAGCAACCGCACAAGCGCAAGTCTTGTCCGTTCTCCTCCGCTCAAAGTATCAATGGTTTTTCCCTGCTCCGATTCGGGAAAACCGAATCGGGTAAGCATGGAGCGAATTCTGGATTTATATTCGTAGCCTCCGATTTCGCGGAATTTTTCCGTAAGACTTGTAAATTCCGAAATGAGCCGTTCGGAAGCATTCACTTCGATTTCCGACTGCAACTTTGCAAGACGGGTTTCAATTCTCTTGCATTCGGGAAAGGCGCTTTCCATTTCCGCAGTCAGCGTTTTTTCGCTTTCCAGCATGGCGTTCTGTTCCAGCATACCGACAGACTTCCCTTTGGCAATAAAAACGTTGCCTCCGCTCGGCTCTGTGGTCCCCGCGATGATGCGCAGCAGTGTGGACTTTCCCGCGCCGTTGACACCGACAATGCCTAAACGGTCGCCTTCATTGATGGAAAAATTTATTTTTTGTAAAATGATATCCGTTCCGTATTCCAAACGGATATCGCTTACGCTGAGTATGGTCATTCTTTTATATTCCTATCTTATGATTGATATCAGCGGAAAAATAACCGCTTTTTATTATTATACATCGAAAAAGGTTGGATTGTCAATTTTAATCTTGAAAGTTGACGGAAAAAGATTGATTTTTGCTTGCAAAATATGAAAGAAAATGATATAATATAGATGGACTTGATTTTTGAATCGTAAAAAGGAATGAAAATGCTATGAAAACCAAACGTCTTTTTTTAATGGTTATGGATAGTTTCGGCATTGGCGGCGCAAAGGATGCGGCGCGTTTCGGTGATGAAGGAAGCAATACCTTGCAAGCCTTGTGCCAAACGGAAGGCTTTTCCGCCCCCACGCTCGGCAGTCTCGGGCTGTTTCATATTGATGGCGTGGATCACACCTTTGCAAACTCGGAGCCGATCGGCGCCTATGCCAGAATTTGCGAACAATCGGAAGGAAAAGACAGCACGATCGGACATTGGGAGCTTGCGGGAATCCGCTCCGACGAACCGCTCCCGACCTACCCAAACGGATTTCCCGATGATATTATCAAAGAACTGGAAAAGCAAACGGGCAGAAAAGTCCTTTGCAATCAAGCATATTCCGGAACAGAGGTCATTAAAGACTACGGATTCCGGCAACAGGAAACCGGCGGTCTCATTATCTATACATCCGTAGACAGCGTCATGCAGATTGCCGCCCACACGGACGTAATTCCTCTGGAGGAGCTTTACCGCTGTTGCGAAATCGCAAGAAAGATTCTTTCGGGTGAGCATTGCGTCGGCAGAGTCATTGCGCGTCCTTTTACGGGAGAATATCCCTACCGCCGAACCTCGGACAGACACGATTACTCCGCGCTTCCTCCGAAAACAACGGTTTTGGATCTGATGAAACATCACGGATTGGAAACCATTGCCGTTGGTAAGATCAATGATATTTTTGCAGGCGTCGGAATTTCCGAAGCCATCCGCTCGGGAAGCAACGATGAAGGTATGCAAGTGATGTCTTCTCTTTTGGAACGGGATTTTCACGGTCTCTGTTTTGTCAATTTTGTAGATTTTGATACGGTTTTCGGACATCGGCGCAATACCGAAGGCTATGCGGAAGCGGTTATGCGTTTGGATGCATGGCTGAAAGGCTTTATCCGAGGCCTACGCGAGGATGATATTCTGATGATCACGGCAGATCACGGCTGTGATCCCGATTATAAAGGCACGGACCACACGAGAGAAAACGTGCCGCTTCTGGCATACGGAAAATCGATAAAGCCCGTAAATATCGGAGAAAGAGAATCTTTTTCGGATATTGCGGCAACGATTGCCGATTTGTTCGATATTCCCTATAACTTGAACGGCGAAAGCTTCAAAGAGGTTATATTAAAATGAGTTTTGACCGAAAAGCTTTATTACGCAAAGCAATGGAAGCGCGCAAATTCTCCTACGCGCCTTTTTCCCGATTTCACGTCGGTGCCGCTCTCCTGAGCGCAGACGGAAGAATTTTTACAGGTTGCAACATCGAAAATTCCGCGTATTCCCCTACCCTTTGCGCAGAACGATGCGCCGTTGCCAAAGCAGTTTCCGAAGGTGTTCGGAATTTCGTCGCCATCGCAGTCGTCGGTCCCGAAAACAGCCAAACTACCCCTTGCGGTGTTTGCAGACAGGTTTTATATGAATTTTGCGACGAAAACCTGTCTGTCCTTTGCGGGGGAACCGACGAGAATTATATGGAAACCACGCTCGGCGCGCTTTTGCCAAACGGATTTCGTTTATCTTAAGAATACAGAAACCGCAGATGGATTCGTCTGCGGTTTTTTCAATTTATACATTTTATACGGTATGCATACTTTCATCTCCGAGATCCCAGAGCAATCTTCCGAGAACGTATTTGTCGCGGATATCCTTTGCCATTCGGAACGCTTCCTGCCACTGCTCGGACGTCAATCCCAGCTCTTCGGGTTCCGTGGGATGTCCGATATCCTTCATAAAAGATTCCAATTCTTCGGAGGAAGGAAGTTTCGCCACGATTTCCGCAAGTAAATCCCACTCGAAAATAATCTTTTCCAAACGGGCGGTGTGCTTTTCTTTATCGTATTTTCTTTCTTTTTCTTCGCCTGCGATGATACTTTTCGCGCCCTTACCCAATTTTTCACGAAGGTATACGTTCCATTTTTCGTTATCCCATGAAGCAACAGCGGCAAGCGCTTTTTCACGGTTGGGCATGGTTTTGAAACATTCTTCATATGCACGAACGGTCGTCAGCGTGGCAACCGCACATTGAATGCCGTGAAAATCGCAAGGGGTTCCCCATTCCAACGCACGCATATCCACGATATGGGAAATATAATGTTCCATACCCGAAGCAGGACGGGAAATTCCCGCATAATTCATCGCAATACCCGAAATCACGAGCGCTTCCATGACGGAAAGAACCGCGTTTTTATCTCCGTTGACTGCAGCCTTGGCATCACGGACACATTGCGCAAGAGAATCTTTTACAATTTCGGCTATGGTTTCGCAATAAAAATCACCAACGAGAATATGCGCAATTTTCCATTCCGTCAGGCTGACGTATTTTGCCAGAATATCGCCGATTCCCGAAAGGATCATACGCTTAGGCGCATGGACCAGAATATCGGGATCTGCAATGACCGCTTCGGGGCATTTTGAATTCAAAGAAATTTTCAGACCGCTTCGTTCCATTGAGGAAGATGCGGAAGCAAAGCCATCCATGGAAGGAGCGGTTGCCACGATGATATCGGGAACTTTTTTTGCAGCCGCAATGATTTTACAGGTATCGTTGATAACACCGCCGCCGACCGCAATTACCGAATCACAGGAACCGTCGCAGTACATCAGCGCTTCCCCGACCGTCCTTTCGTCCGGCGCGGGCTTTTCTGCCGCCATCACATGGAGAGAAAAAGGAATTTCTGCGCTTTTCAGAACTTCCTCGACTCGTTTTCCCGCCGCGCGATAGGTATTCGGATCACAAAGGACAAACGGTTTTTCGCAAGTATATTTCTTCAACAGCGCGGGAAGTTCGGCAATTGCATTTTCCTTTGCAATATAATCCCGAAGCAAGCCGAAATGTCTTTTGCCGCAGGAGGGACATACCGCCCCATCGTTTTTCATCAGATCTTTCAAATGAACGCTCATAAAAATCTCCCTTTATGAAAGTGTTTTTTTCAGTATACCATATTTCGGTGCATTTTTCAATACAAAAAATAAGGTTCCCCAGGGTTTTTGAATGAGTTAATAAAGTATGAACAAGTGTTAAAATTTAGCGAAAAGCCTCTCACTCCACATTTTGCGAAGCATAATGTAGAGAGGGTGGATTGCCGTAAGGCAAGACGGAGAGGGCTTGTTTGAGAAAAAATTAAACCCTCTCAGTCGCGTTCCGCGCCGGCTCTAACATTTTGCGAAGCATGATGTGTGGAGGGCGAGCCTTTAAATTGGATTTGTTAACAAATTGTTTACTCATTCAAAAACCCTGCACGCCCCCGAAAATCTACTTTACTTTTTTCCGAAAATATGGTACAATAAATAAAAATCGAAGAAACAAGGAGAAACATGTATGAAAAGACTGTTTTCTTTATTGCTTGCTTGTATGATATTATTTTTGACAGCCTGCAACGGGACACCGCCGAACAATTCTCAAAGCCAAGATTCCGAATTAAAAGACACCATCATCATGGATAAATTTAATTGGTTTATTGAAACGCCTTCGCGTATTCTCTTTTCAAAATCCGTCGTATTTGGATATACTTACTATTACAGTAAGGTGGATGGCAAAGCCTATCTGTACTGTTTTGATCCGGTTTGTGATCACTCCGGCGGGAAATGTCTTGCAAATCCGTGGGATAAGGGAGAAACCATTCCGGAGTTTCCTTTTCATTGCACATATTTTATTAACAATCGTTTCTATACTGCCACAGTGTACGGTCAAATTTATTCCTTTGCATTTGACGGAAGCGATCTGAAAATCGAATACGGTCCGACATCTTTTACGCAGGAAGAACTGAACACACAGCAATTCAATTGGTCCCCACAATTTGGAGTTTATGACAAATATATTTATATTCTCATGAATGCGGACGAAAACGGTAATCCGCGTACATTGCGTTTTAATACCGAAACAAAAGAAATGGAAGACTTGACTGAGAAAGCGGGGAATGCTATTTTTGTGTATTTCTTCTATAACGAAGAAATTTATGGATTGAATGCCAAACTCAGAACCTGGATCAAAGCAGATCTGGAACTGAAAAAGATGGAACCCATCGAAGCGCTGCCGATCAGCATGCACTTTTTCGGAAGCGTATTTTATAATACCGCATATGATGACCCGACAGATTATAAAAACATAAAAACGATCGGCATCCAAGCGCATGACATGAAAACAGGTAAAACCGTAATATTCAGCAAAGAAATGCTCGGAGTGTCTACAGGTTATAATTATTCAGTTATGGCTGTAGATAAAAATTATATATATTTTACTCAAAATACTGAAACTTCAACTTTGGTTGGAACTATTACGGGTTCAAATGGAACGGTAAGAAAAGTATATACATGGGATACCGGAAAACTTTACCGCATGAAGCATGACGGAACGGAATGTACGCTTATATATGATAATCCAAACTTTGAATTTCCAAGCGAGGCACTTATTTCAGGAGATAAAATCATCCTGGAGGGAAATGAATTCTCTTTTAAGGATGGCAATGTTGTTTATAACGAATGTATGAAAGTCGGCACCATCGGTCCCGACGGCAAAATCGAAAAGTTTGAAAACATTGAACTTGTTTATTGATGATAATTTCAACACTTTGAAATCTAGAAAGGAAGACTGCCTATGAAAAAACTTTTTGCACTTTTTCTTGCCTGCATGATGTTATTTTTAACTGCTTGCAACCAAACACCGCCGAATGAAACTACAATGGGAAGTTCGCAAAACCAAGAAAAACCAAAAGATTCTGAATTGAAAGATACCATCATCCAAAATGGAGCGAGTGAATTCATT
>SVRL01000148.1 GCA_015064845.1 Oscillospiraceae bacterium
CAATGACCGTGCGTCACCGCTCGCGCGGCGACTTTGATATTATACCACATCAGTCCTCACTTGTCAATACCTTTTTCAAAAGTTTTTTCACTTTTTTTGATATTTTTTTGCGGTTGCTTGATGTGATATCGCCTTTTTGGGCGACTTGCGCTATTATACCATGATATTTTTCAATTGTCAAGTATAATTTTGGCTTTTTTTACCCTTTTTATACATTTTTGGCGTTCTGCCCCAAATATATACGACAAAACGGACGACTTTTTTGTAGAAAAAGTAAAAAGCCATCGGCAACCGTCATAAAAGCGCGAAAAAAGCGGGTTTCTACATCAATATATATACGCGTGCGCGCAAGGGAAAATTAAAGAAAAGATTGCTTTATAACTGATTTATGGTATAATGATTGTGAAAATTTCTTTTCTTTTTGAACCTTTTGGCTTTCAAAAACAACTTAATATGTGAAACCGGTTTTAATAACACGAAAGGAGGAACATATGGAACAAGAATTATCTTTTGAAGCATTGCTAAAAAAGCATCGTGTTGTTGTAGAGCGATATATCAATTTTAGGTTGCCAAGCACCTTTGATGCCGATGATGTAATTCAAGAAACATACTATGTAGCTTATATTGGTTACGAAAAACTTCGAAATAAAGAATTATTCAAGCCTTGGATATTATCCATTGCAAAAAATCAATGTAATTTATGGTTTCGCAAAAAATACGGTAACGAGTTGATTTCGTTAGATACAATCCCAGATATAGCTGACACCGATACAACGGAAAATAACACCGTATATCAGGTTTTGAATTTGTTATCCAAAGAGTCTGCGGAACTGTTAAGGCTAACTATGCAAGGATACAAGCAAAGTGATATCGCGAAACACTTGAACATTCCAACAGGTACTGTTAAGAGTCGCTTACATTACGCGCGAAAACAATTCCGTTCTATGTGTACCCCCGAACAGCTTATGATGTTTGAGAAAGGAAGAAAGATCATGCCAAAGAAAGATTATACCTGCGGTTTTCCCGAAACCATGCCCACTCTCATTCTTAAGGAAAGCTCTCGCCCGTTTGTTGAAGTTAAATGCGCTGACGAAGCCTTTATTGTGCCGATTGTTGGAAATAAAAATGCGGAAGGAACATATCGTCGCAATAAACTTGCGTTAGTATCTACTTGCTACGTTCCCAAGGCAGCTATGATACACGAGGTTGCCGGTGTCAAGATTTGCAGAGACACTTACAATATCGGAGCCGGAAAGCTTTATAAAAATGAGAAAATATGGTTCTCTCAGCTTACCGATGAATATATTCGCGATCTTGCGACAATCGATGGTGATTGCAACGAAGATGATGATTTTCCCACAACAATATACACTTTTTTGGAAGAAGAGTATGATGTAATTGTCAACGGGAACGACCGAATTCATGGCAGACCATTGCTTATCAAAGAGAATCCGCCTAAGATTGTTGATGATAAAATTTATATTGATGAATATAATATTCGATATACCATGGGAATGTTTGATATAACCATTGGTGAAAGAACATTTGAAACCGTAAAGTTTATTGTTGTACAAAAAAACACCTTGGTAACGGAGAATTATGTTGATACAAACGGTCGACTTGTACTTATGCGTTGGTATGAATCGGTTGATTGTATTAACCAAACCGAATTGTACACCGATGATTTCAAGCAACACATTGTTGAAAATTCTAAATTGATCGTCAATGATATTGAATACTATTTGGTTGAAACCCGTATTAGCGAATATGCACTCTGATCCCCTGCCCCGCCTTGTGCGGGGCAGCGCTTTTGTGGGCGTTTTTATTATAGACAATTTTGAAAAAATATGATATAATATATCCGATACATCTTCGCACAGAAAATCGGGATTTTCAAAATGCTTTCTGATAAGATATAGGCAGACGGGAGGGATGAATAATGGATTGGATTACCGGAATGCAAAAAGCCATTGATTACATCGAGGAAAACTTGACCGAGGAAATCGATTACGGAAAGGTAGCTGCCGAAAGTTTTTCTTCAAGCTATCATTTTCAAAGAGTATTCAGTATTCTTTGTGGATACACACTTGGAGAGTATATTCGGCTACGCCGTCTTTCCTTGGCAGGCGCAGAGCTTGCCAACGGCAACGAAAAAGTAATCGATGTCGCTCTGAAATACGGTTATGATAGCCCCGATAGCTTTGCTAAAGCATTTCAAAAATTTCACGGGATCACTCCGTCGCAAGCGCGCGCAGACGGAAACAATCTCAAATCCTTTTCTCGCTTGTCAATAAAAATTTCATTGGAAGGCGGTAGCACTATGAATTACAGAATTGAAGAAAAATCCCCCATGTTCTTGACTGGCTTCAAAACGCACTTCACGGGAACCCCATACGGAAAAGAGCGTGAAAAGCAAGAGGAAGAACTGTTCATTTCCACCAGAGGCAAACAATGGTTTTTAAAAGGTGCTTCGGGTGGTGATGATGCTTATTGTGTAATCACCAATATAGACGATAATGGATATGACTATTATTACTGTCATCAACTCGATAATTACGAACGTCAAAATCTTTTTAACCACAATGTAACAGGTGTTGACTTTGTGGAATCTCTAAATCTTGAAACAATTGAAATCCCCAAAACCACATACGTGATTTTTGAAACAAGTGACACGAAAAGTCCTATCTGTGACTATTTTGATCTTCTCAACCTAAGAATTAAAATTTTAACTGAATGGATGCCCGAAATGGGATTTCAATTGGCACAGGGTCCCGAATTAGCTGTATACCATTGGAAACCAAAAAACGAACGAAATGTTCAAATATGGCTTCCTATCGAAAAGAAATAATCATTTGCCCCGCACGTGCGGGGCTTTTTTACAAGCAGAAAACGGACGCGCTTACATAACGCATCC